>JAUYAR010000051.1 GCA_030693415.1 Candidatus Cloacimonadaceae bacterium
CACGGCCTACGGGTCAATGGATGAAGTACAGAATGCCCTGATTGATAGCTTTGAATACCTGGACAACAACAAAGATATGGTTTCAAGACTGACCTATTTTAAGTGGATGAATTTGGATATATGAAAGCGAATTGGTATTATTGCATTTATGTCTGTTCTTCCTCTTTAGCATTACGGAGTCAATACGGACTTAGTCCGTAATGAGTCCGTATTGATTCCGTATTGCTATGGGGGAAGAACCGGATTTTTTAGGGACATGATGTAGCGCAGCATGCAGATGCTGCGAAAGTGGAAAGGTGGATACTTGGGCTCAGAGATGAGTGATGAGAGGTGAAAGATGAGAGATGTGAGATGTGAGATAAGTATTGTGCTGCTGATTGCTTTCGGTCGGCGTCCAGAACCTTCATGGTTTTTTCTCTTCGCTTTCGATGGATTCGTAGAGGGTTTTGTTCAGTGCTTTGAGGTGCATGTCCACGATCTTTATCATCTTGTCCGCGGGGGGGTGGATGACGCTGATGCCTTTTTTGTTGATACCGCCGATTTCCACAAGGAAGGCTTTGCTTTGATGAACGTGGAAAAAGTAGTTGCGGGCGTTTCCGACCCGTGAACTGTTTCCATTTGGCACTTCATAGTGTCCGCGGCGATAGTCTCTGCGCAGGCGATTGGCATAGGCTTGGGCAAATTTATGGGTGTCGTCATAGAGCTTTTGCTGGCTTTCCACGTTTGTATCGTAGGCGGCAAGATAGATTTTTTCGCTGTATGCACCGGAGACTGAGCTGTGATAGAAGATCGCCAGTTCAAAACGGTGTTTCTGCGCGAGGTTGATCATTGCTCTCGTTTCCTCTTCCGAGGCGGGATTGGGGCCTTTGTAATATGGACCGGTGATCAGGCTGGGGACGTCATTTGCCCAGAAGATGGGATAGTTTCGGTTCAGATCGACTCCGTCCGTGCGAAGGTCAAGCTTGCCGTTGTTGTCCGTATCGCGGTTGGTTTTGCGTTTGAAGCGATAACGCCCTTCGCTCACGATGCGGAAGCCTTCGGGATTGATCGTGGGTAGTATCCAAAAGTGAAATTCATCAAGGATGCGGGAAACCTTTTTATCCGTTGTTGCCTTTTCCGCCAGTTCTTTGGCATAGGAAAGCGCAAACTCCACGCCCAAAACCTCGTCCCCGTGGTGCTGTCCGATGATGAGCACCTTGCGTTTGCTCACCGGACGTCCGATTTCAAGCGCGTAGAGAGGGATCTGCTCTGTGGAGGAAAAACCAATGATGTGCAGCCGCACGAGGGCAGGGTTGTCACGTGCGATCTTCTTCAGTTCGTCAAAAAGCTGGTTCTCTTTCAGATACGCCTGCGGCAGGGGATAGATGTTCCCCGCGGTGACGGCACAGGCTCCGCCGATCAGGATTATAGCAAGAATCACAAGATTCATAATTCGACATTTCAGCATGAAGGTCAAAACAGCATAGCCGCATATTTCGTCAATCTTTTATCTCGCCATCAGCTTTTAGCGCGGTGGTAATGCCTTGTAAATAGATAAATCTACCGGTTTTATAGCCTATGCAAGCGAAATATCTTGACAGCGGCAGAGCTTTTATTGTGTATGAACTTTATAGAACGAAGCGATGAATATTGCAGAGCCATGTTCGTTTGCGGCTTTCCCATGCAGAATATATTAAACTGGAGCGTGAAAATGCAGCCTCGAGTATTATATGAGAAGTATTTGAAACACATGCTGGTCTTTAAGGAAGGACTGAAGTCATCCGGCAGGGATTATGAGACCAATCTCAGAAACCTCCTTGCTCTTTGCGGTGATCTGCTGGAAGCGGATTTTGTTCTCTACAACGCCTTGGTGGATGGCGAGATGCAGTGCCGCTGTGATTGGAATGCCCCGCCGGAAATGACACACTCTGAAAAGCGTGAACATCACCTCTGCCAGGCAACCATGCTTCAGCAACCAAACGAGAGCTACATAATCACCGATCTTCCGAGCTCCAAATACGCGGAAATCTCCAAATGCGTTAGACGCCATGGACTCAAATCCTACATCGGACACCCCATCTATATCGGCGACCATCCCATCGGAGTGCTCTGCGCCTTCTTTTCCCGGGAAAAAAGTTTCGACGAAGAAAACCTCGCCTTCATGGAGATCATCGCCAATTTTGTCAGCGCCGAGGAAGAATGCCAGCAAAAACATCTGCTGCATCTGCAAAGCGAAAGCGATTATCAAAAGCTCTATCAGATGCTGCGACCGATGTGCGATAATTCTCCGGACATGATCTGGGCAAAAGACACCCAAAACCACTACCTCTTTACCAACGAAGTCTTCTGCCGCAAAGTGCTGAACGCCAAGGACACGGACGAACCGATCGGTAAGACGGATATGTTCTTTGCCCAAAGGCAGAGAGACCTGCATCCCGATGATCCAAACTGGCACACCTTTGGAGAAATCTGCCGTGATTCGGACACCATCGTGATCGAAACCCAGCAACCACATCGCTTTGACGAATATGGCAACATCTGCGGGAACTTCCTGCGCCTCGACGTGCGCAAGACTCCTTTTTACGATCCTGACGGCAGATTCATCGGCACCGTGGGCAGCGCCAGAGACGTCACCATCGAAAAAGAGATCGAGGACGCGATCAGGGACAGCCGTGAACGCTATCAGGCAATTTTGGATTCAAATCCCGATCTGATGTTTCTCTACGACGAAAACGGCATTTATCTCGATTGTCGCGTGGTGGACGAAGCCATGATGGTGGCAAAGCCGGAGGACATGTTGGGAAAAAGTGTCTATGACATGCTGCCAAAACATCTTGCCGACGAGACACTCACAGCGATCCACCATGTGCGGGATACGGGAAACATCTACGTCCACGAGTATAGCCTCGAGCTTGGTCAGCTCCGCTATTTCGATTCCCGTTTCGTGCCCTGCGGAAACGACCGCTATCTTTCCATCATCCGTGATATCACCGACCGAAGACTGGCGGAAATCAGGCACCACGAAATCGAAAAGAAGTATCGCCAGATCTTCGAAACCGCCAATGAGGGTATTCTGACAATGGATCATGAGCACCGGATCGTGGAAACGAACCAGAAGTTCTGCGAAATGCTCGGCTACTGTAATGAGGAATTGATTGGCAAACTCCCATCCTATTTTCTCTTTGAAGACGATCTCCCGGATCACTATAAACGGCTCAAAGAACGCAAGATCGGCAAAAACGACGTCTATGAACGCCGCTCCCGCAAAAAGGACGGATCTGCTCTTTGGACGATAATCTCCGCCACGTCGATCCTGGACGAAGCCGGTAACTTTGTCGGTTCCTTTGCCATGATGCAGGATATCACTGCCCGGAGAGTGATTGAGCAAAAAATGTCCGATTCCCTCGCCCGCTACGCTTTGCAGCGCAATAGCATGACCCATATCTCAGTTTCCCAGAGTGTCCCCCTCGGCAATGTCGAATCCCTCGTCCATGAGATTACTACTATGGCTGCAAATGTGATGGAAGTCGAACGTGTGAGCGTTTGGCTCTTCGACGAAAGCCAGCCGCTGCTCAATTGCATCGATCTCTATGAATCCACTCCCAAGCGACACAGCTCCGGCTTCATCCTCCTCGAAAGCGAATACCGGTCTGAATTTGCCTTCCTCAAAAGAGATAAATGGATGGATGCCGACGATCCCTATACAGATCCCCGCACCAAGGGATACGTCGAGACATATCTGAAGCCAAACAACATCAGATCCATGCTGGATATCGTTATCCGCTCCTCCGGCAAGGACTATGGTGCGATCTGTTTCGAGCACGTCAACCAAGCACATCACTGGGAAGTGGATGAAATCTCCTTTGCCTTCCAATTGGCGGATCAGATCGCACTCAGCATCGCCAGCCGCGAACGCCTCAAAGCGGAAAGCGCCCTGAGGGACAGCGAGGAACGCTATCGCCTGCTTCTGGACATGGCGCCCATCGGTATTGGCCTGTTCAGCGACGAAAAGATAATGTTCATCAATCCAGAAGGCGCGCGCATTATCGGAGAAAAGAACCCCGAAATATTGATCGGAAATCCGATCAGAGATTTCATCCACGAACTCAGTATCGAGGACGCTTTTATCGATCTTGCCAAATTGATCCCCGGCGAAAAGGACCTCATTCCCGCCGAGTACTTTTTCAAAAGAAAAGACGGCTCTCCCGCTCCCGTGGAAGTGACCGCCACAATCCTGAACTATCGCGACAAACCTTCCATCCAGATCATCTTTTCGGATATCTCCGAACGCAAGAAAGCCGAGCAACACATCCGCCGAAACATCGAACGCCTCACCAGCATTGCCAATATTCTTCAATACAAGACGGAAAGCGTGCAGGGTTTTCTCGATTTTGCCCTCAGCGAAGCAGTGCGCCTGTCAGAAAGCAAACTTGGCTACATCATGAGCAGCACCCCGGACGCGGACGGCAACTACATCATCAACAGCCTTTACCGGCATGGGGAACATAGCCCAGATAACCAGGAAGAAAAGATCAGATTACAGGAAAATGGCATCTCGATGCACACGATCAGAGATGCCAAGCCAATGATCATCAACGATTTAAAGACCTCCAGTTTCTATGGAAATGGTGTTCCCGATTGGCACGATACCATCAATAATCTTATCAGTATCCCCATCATCTATGATGCCAAAGTGATGGCGGTGATCGCACTTGCCAATAAACCCCGCGACTATTCGGACACGGACGTCCTGCAGGTGACCCTGCTCATGGATTCCGTCTGGAAAATGGTGGAAAACCGCAAAAGCGACGAACATATCCTCAAGCTCTCAAGGGCGGTGGAACAAAGCCCCGTCTCCATCATGATCACGGGCATTTGCGGTAACATCGAATATGTGAACGATTTCTTTTGCCGCATTACAGGCTATTCCGCTAATGAGGTTTTGGGCAAGAATCCCAGATTCCTAAAATCAGGAGAGACGCCCGACGAAGTCTATGCCAAGCTCTGGAACACGATCAGCTCCGGAGACACCTGGAATGGAGAATTTCACAACCGCAAAGCCAACGGAGATATGTATTGGGAAAGCGCCTCCATCACTCCCGTGACGGACAAAGAAGGCAGGATCATCAATTACCTCGGCGTCAAGGAAGACATCACCCTCAAAAAACTTATGACCGCCGAACTGATCCAGGCTCGCGACAAAGCGGAAGAGATGAATCGCCTCAAATCAAGCTTTTTGGCAAATATGAGCCACGAACTGCGCACTCCGTTAGTCGGCATCCTCGGCTATTCCGAATTGCTCTCAAACATGATCTCGGATTCCGAACAACAGGACATGGCGCAAACCATCAACAGCTCAGGGAAACGCCTTTTGAACACGCTGAACCTCATCCTCGATCTTTCGCGCATCGAAGCCAACCGTCAGGACATCCACATGAGCTGTTTCGATCTGAACACTTTCGTCAACGATAAGGCGAATCTCTTCAAAGCCGCAGCCCTGCGCAAGGGTTTGGAGCTCAAATTGCACCCTCTCGAAGAAGCTTTGAACCTGGTCAGCGATCCGCACTTGCTTGAACATGTGATCAACGACCTGATCAACAACGCGATCAAATTCACCAATCGCGGCAGCGTCAGTATCTATGTCGATATCGTTCAGGAGATCGACGGCTGCAAAGCCCAGATCCGCATTGTCGATACCGGCATCGGCATCCCGAGTGACCGTCTTGAAACCATCTTCGACGGCTTCCGCCAAGTCAGCGAAGGCTATGACCGCACATTCACCGGTACCGGTTTGGGGCTGACTATTTCCAAAAGATACACCGAACTTTTGGGCGGCAGCATCAGTGTGGAAAGTGAGATCGGCATCGGCAGCACCTTCACGATTTCCTTTCCGGAAAAGTATCTGAATCCACTGAGCTACGATCTGCCGGAAAAAACCGATTATCCGGAAGCCAACTCCGCGGAAAAAACCCGAAATAAAAAAGTGAAACCAAGGATCCTCCTCATCGACAATGACAGCATCAGTTGCCAACTCATTGAAAAGTTCCTGCTCTTAACCGCCAAACTCGATTTTGCCACCAACAGCGAAGCCGGACTACGCATTGCAAGCGAATATCACTATCCCGTCATCATGCTGGACATCAACCTCGGCAATGAAGAATATGGACTGGAACTTGTGGATCAGATCCGCCGATTGGAGCTGCACAAAACCACTCCCATCATCGCAGTCACCGCCTATTCCATGGTCGGAGACCGTGAAAGATTCATTGCCCACGGCTGCTCGCACTATCTATCCAAACCCTTTACCAGAGAAGAATTGCTGGAGATGTTGGGGCAACTGCTATAGTTTCTTGGCTATGTTTCGCTCTTGAACTCAACCACAAATGGTGAGCTACCCATTGGGAAGCCGAACTCCGATTCGGCTGTGGGTGATTTGTATGAAGATAGTGGTTAAAGATGAGAAACCGAGGTTTTGTTCACTGCAGAGATTCAGAGAAATCAGAGAAGAGCGGCAGAAAAGAGGGATTTATAGTTTTTCTATTGATCTGAGATAAAATCGTGGCTGCTGTCGCCGACGGGGACGTCGGCGTTCCATGAGGAGGCGTTCCATTTGATTATGGAATTACCGACGTCCCCGTCGGTTTTTCCCGCAGGATCGGTTACAGATTTGCGAAAGGACTACAGGTTGCGAATCGGTCAGGTTGATCGCTATTATCGCCGACGGGGACGTCGGCGTTCCATGAGGAGGCGTTCTCCGACAGGTTCGCTGAAAGTTCTTTTTTCTTTCCAATGCAACATTCATTCACTTTCGACAAACTTGAGGAAATGCTCATAGATTTCCATCGGCAGGCGTTTTGCCTTACCGCCACTGGCGAAGACGCCGATCATGTTTGCTTCGAAGCATAGCTCTCCCGCGGAATTAAATATCTGCTGTACCCAGAAGCCTTTGAGCCGGTTCGTTTTGTGAAACCAGCTTTTTACCGTGACGGTGTCCTCGAGGTCGATAGCTTTGAGATAGTCCAGCTCGAAACGCAGGATAAATATCTGCAGATCGAGCTTTTGCATACGGGAAATAGACATATCCATTGCGATCAACGCTTCGGCGCGCGCAGCTTCCAAAAGCTGCAAATAGCTGGCGTTATTGAGGTGGCCATAGACGTCGCAGTCATAGCCGAAGATCCTTTTTTTAAATTCAAAGATCATGCAAAGCTCCTTGGAAATGAGCCATCGGCATTTTGTGCTTGACCGATTGTCAAGATCAAATTAAGATGGCTTAAATACTCTTTTGGATGAGGATTTATATGTCCAAGAAAAATGTCAACCCCAAAATGTCACACCCTGCCCCAAAGGGCAAACAGGTCGCTGCCGGCATGGGCTCGCATAGACTGACCGGTGGTTTCGAGATGAACAAATATCTGCCGTTGATCCTGATTTTGAGCTTGTTCGTTCTGCTCAGCGCGATCTATTTTCCCGTTGCTTACAAAGGCGAGGCTCCTCTGGCGGAAGACATCACTCAATGGGAAGGCGCGGCAAAAAAGATCATCGATTACAACCGCGAACACAGCGACCGGGCTTTGTGGACGCAGAGTATGTTTTCCGGCATGCCGGCATATATGATCAGCTTTCCCAATCGTTTTCCCTTCCTCGAAAGCCTGACTCGCATGACGGATAAGGTGATCAACTGGCGCATCTTTATGCTGTTTTTGGGAGGACTTGGCATCTTTTTCCTGCTGCGGCATCTGAAAATGGATTGGCTGATCTGCTTTGCGGGAGCGGTAGCGTTCATCTTTTCCTGTCATTGGGTGGGGCTGCTGGACATCGGTCACAACACCAAATTCCGCGCCATCATGTATATCCCCTGGGTGATCTGGGCGCTGATCTATCTGAAGAGCAAGCCGGGACTGCTGGGATTCGGCTTTCTGGCGACGATGCTGATCGTGCAGCTTCGGGAAAATCATCCTCAGATCAGCTATTATCTCTATCTTTTCATCGGCATGTATTGGGTCTATACGCTGATCGAAACGCTTAAAAGCAAGCAGTGGAAGGATTTTGCCATCTTCACAGCATTGACCGCAGGCGCTTTTGGATTGACTCTGCTGGCGGTGATGAATCCCTATCTTTCCACGATGGAATATAGCCACTATACCATGCGTGGCGGTGCTTCCGGACTGGAAACGAGCTATGCGCAGGGCTGGAGTTTCCATCCTTGGGAGATCATTGGCTTGATCGTGCCGGATTTCTTTGGCGGGATCAATCAAAACTATTGGGGCTGGATGCCGTTTACGCAGATCTATAACTATTTCGGCATCGTGGTATTGGCTTTCGGAGCCCTTGCTCTGAGCGGCAAACACCGCCGCCTGGCGCTCTTTTTGTGGATATCCTCGACGATCTTTACTCTGATGTCCTTTGGCCAGTTTTCACCAATGCTTTCCGATCTGCTGCTCAAATATCTGCCTTATTTCAACAAGTTCCGCGTTCCTTCGATGATCCTGACCATGGTGCAGATCAATTTCGTGCTCTTGGCGGGCTTGGGACTGGATACCGTCATTCAGAAAAGCAAGGATGGCAGCGCGGCATATTCCAAAGGACTGTTCAAAGCTTTCTGGATCAGCGGCGCGGTCTTTATCATCTGGCTCGCGCTGGCAAAGACCTTCTTTTGGGGACTGCAATTTACCAATGCCGGAGAATTGGCACAGCTCGAAAGCCGCAACCTGATGAACCGCCTGCCGGAGCTCAAGGCTTTGCGCCTGGATGCGCTCTACAAAAGCGGTCTGCTCAGTTTTCTGTTCCTCACGGTTTCACTCGGGCTGGCATATCTGCACAGCGTGAAAAAGATGTCCAAAGCCTTCTTCCTTCTGCTGATCACGATGATCATCTTCATCGATCTATGGCTCTACACCGGCAAGCATCTCAAGGATATCCATCCCGCGCAGAAACACCGCAACCGCTTTGTCGAACAGGATTTCGACGCCTTCCTCAGGCAGGACGAAAGCAACTTCCGCATCTATCCTTTCAACGTCGGGCAAGTGCGTCCCGCCGGCGAATGGGCATATCATCATCAGAGCATCGATGGTTATTCCGCAGCCAAGCTGAAGCGCTATGACGACCTGTTGAAGGTCATTCAGGGGGATTCCAAAACCGGTAGCGATGGTGAATGGATCCGCTATCTGAGAGGAGTCTTCGAGGGGCGTGGAAAGGAAACTCCGACACCCGTGCTGGACATGCTTTCCACCAAATATATCGTCTTCCCGGATTCGATTCCATATGTGGCTTTTTTGAACCAGATTGATCACGCTTTCGCAAGCCAGACGGGACTTTATATCTATAAAAACAAAACCGCTCTTCCCAGAGCTTGGTTTGTGAGCGGTGTGCAAAAAGTCGCACCCGCGGATTCCATCCTGTCACTGATGAGTATTGCCACTTTCGATCCGCGCCGCGTGGCATACGTGGAAGAAGAGATCGGTGGGGTTCAGGCTCCCGATTCCGCTTCCGTAGTGCAAACCAAAGCAGAAATGCACGAACTCGCCTATGAGGTGAGCACGGACAAAGACGCCTTCCTCGTTTTGAGCGAGATCTATTATCCAGCGGGCTGGAAAGCATATCTTGGCGAAACCGAGATTCCCATCCACGCTGCCAACTACGCCCTACGCGGATTGAAGATTCCCGCAGGAAAACATCAGCTTCGCCTGGTCTTTGCTCCGGATTCCTACAAACAGGGAGTGAGGCTCAGCTTTGCGGGACTGATACTCAGTCTGTTAGCTCTGTTAGGTGGATTGGGGTGGTCATATTTCAAGAGTAAAAGAATCATCTCAAGCCGCATAAATCCGTGAATTTAACTAACTTTTACGGATCTTAAGTTGGGATTTGAACTCAAACGGACTATACTGTCTGGTAAATATCAGTTGACGAAAAAGGGGCGGGTCACGGAAGTGATCAAAACACTTGGCGTGATTGCAGAATCACGTCTTGACCAACGCTCAAATGAAGATAAACACATTATTTACAATGCTTTTTGGAGGTGTGAATGAAAACCCTCGGCAGAACCATTATTGCCCTGATCTTTATCAGTCTTTGCCTTTCTCTGTCTGGGCAAGGCGCCCGTGATGAATATGATTTCCTCAAGCGCTTTGGCATACCGAAATCGGCGGTTTTGGTTGATAATCTGAGCCATGCGGATAGCGTCTATCTGTTGCGTGGCGCACCCTATACCGGCTTTGCGTATGAAGTCTATGCCGATCGCAAGCCCTTGCGCCTGATCACCTTGCTACGAGGACTGCAGCATGGACCAATGTATCTTTGGTATCCGGACGGCAGCCCACAGATGAGCGCCAATTATCACAGAGGCAGGCTCCACGGCAGATTTCTCGGCTGGTATCATAACGGTGCCATCATCTATGATATGGTGATCAACCACGGCGGTTTCGGAGGAGATAATCTTTCGGATACGGACACCAGCCGGCAAACGACGGAAACAACCGAAGGCGAAGGAGAGGCAGTTGACAATGACTAAGGAAAAGCTGCTCAACGTGGCGTCCTTCAAAACCATGAAAGCAAACGGCAAAAAGATCACGATGATCACCGCCTATGACTTTTCAATGGCTCGCTGCGCCATGCAAAGCGATATGGACATCATACTCGTGGGAGACAGCCTCGGCATGGTCGTGCTGGGCTATGAAACCACACTTGACGTGACGATCGATGATATCTCCTATCACAGCGCAGCAGTGCGCAGAGGAGCTGAAGGCGCATTTATCATCGCGGATATGCCCTACATGAGCTATCATCTCAGCATTGAAGACACGAAACAGAACGCTGCTGAGCTGATCATCCGCGGCGGAGCAAACGCGGTCAAGCTCGAAGGCGGTTCTGCTTCACGCCTTGATGCCATACGCGGCATTGTGGATTGCGAAATCCCGGTCTGTGCGCATATCGGTCTCACGCCTCAAAGCATTCACCGCCTCGGCGGATACAAAGTTCAGGGCAAGACCGAAGCCGAATATGAAGATCTGCTGCATCAGGCGTCCGCCATCGAAGCCGCCGGAGCTTTCATGCTCGTGCTGGAAGGCATCCCCGAAGCCCTGGGACAAGAAATCAGCAGCAATCTGACGATTCCCACCATTGGCATTGGCGCGGGCAGGTATTGCGACGGGCAGGTGCTCGTCTATCACGACATCTTGGGGCTTTCCGGCATGCATCCCAAGTTTGTCAAACAATATGCCGATATCAGTGAGCGGATCGTAGAAGCGATTAAAAGCTATGGACATGATGTGCGCAGCGGAGTTTTCCCCGCCGCCGAACACGTATATTATCCCATAAATAAAGCGTAAGGAACCCAATACCGATGAAAGAAAAGTTTGAAAACACCGAAAACATGACTCCTCAGGAGAAATTCAACGCCGTTGCCTCCCTCCAAGAACAGCTCGAGGACAATTTCCTCATCCTCGGCCAGCTTCTTTCCGAGATCAAACGCGGCAAGCTATACAGATTCAAGGGCTATGAAAGCCTCAAAGACTTCGTGGAAAACGAATATAAGATGAGCAGCTCTCTGGCAGGAAAACTGGCGCAGACCTTCGATCTCTTCATCGAAGAGATGGACGTGGACGAATCCACTATCAAGGATATCGGTTTTGACCGCCTGCAAATGATCCGTCCCATAGTGCAAAAAGCCAATTGGGAAGATCGGGACGCCTGGGTGGAAAAAGCCGCAGGAATGCCTACCAAAGACTTGCGCTCCCACATCAAGGAGCTCAAGGACAAAGAAAAAGATGAAGATCCCGACCTCCGCAAGGTGTTTGTGGATCAATTTATGGAGAAGATGATCGCATGGTTCAATTGTTCCCGCTCAGAGCTTAATTTCAGGCTCGCGCTTTACTTTCAGGACGCCGATCCTGAACAGGTCAAACTACTCGTCAAAGAGCGCCAACGCGCCTTTGAGACTGAACTTCAAAGCAACAAGGAGGATACCAATTGAAACAGATGAAAATACTCTGGGTGGACGACGAGATCGATCTGCTCAAACCGTTCGTGCTCTTCCTCGAGGAACGCAACTACCTTGTGGATACTTGCAACAACGGCGCGGACGCCATCGAGCACGTGCTGGAAAATAAATATGACCTCATCATCCTGGATGAAATGATGCCGGGGCTGGACGGACTCGCCACCCTCCAAGAGATCAAACGCATCAACAGCGGACTGCCGATCGTGATGGTCACCAAAAGCGAGGAGGAAGGGTTGATGGACAAAGCTATCGCCTCTCAGATCGCGGACTATCTGATCAAACCGATCAATCCCAGCCAGATCATCATGGCGATCAAGAAGATCTTCCAAGCCGATGAGATTCGCGCCAACCAGATCGGCGAACAATATACCCGCTATATCGGACAGCTAAACCAACGCCTCTTCACTTCGCCGGACTGGCAGGAATGGGCAAATATCTACCGCGAAATGGCATATTGGGAACTGCAGATCGACGAAGTCAACGACGACGGCTTGCGCCAGACCCACTTCCTCGAAAAGCGCAATTGCAACACCGAATTCACCAACTATGTGGAACGCAACTACCGCAAATGGCTGATAAGCGACGAACGCCCAAACCTTTCTTTCGATGTCATCTCGCAATACATCGCACCCCATTTTGACAGCAAGGTGCCGATCTATTTCATCATCATCGACTGCATGCGCCTGGATCAGTATTTGGCGATCCAACCCTATATCAAAGAACTCTTTGACGAGGAACTCGATCTATATTATTCGATCCTGCCGACCGCCACACCATATTCCCGCAATTCCATCTTCAGCGGACTCCTGCCCATTGATATCGCCAAGCGATTCCCTGAATATTGGGTGACCTCCGGCGAACTGGATAACTCCCGCAACCGCAACGAACACCAGCTTTTGGACGAACACATCACCGAGCTCGGTTACAAGCTCGATCCCGGCTCCAAATACGTCAAGATCTTCAACATGGAAGAGGGTAACTTCGTCCTTAGAAAGATTGAAACCTGGAACAAGGAAAAGCTCGTCGTGCTCGTCTATAACTTCCTCGACCTCCTGGCACATCATCGCTCGCGGGATCAGATATTACAGGAAACAATCCCCCACGAGGAAGGCTTGCGCGCTTTCACCAAACACTGGTTTTTGCATTCCTCGCTCTATGAAGCGCTCAAACTGATCGCCAAGCAGGACGCCATCTGCGTCATCAGCACAGACCACGGATCGATCAAGGTCAACCGCGCCACTCAGGTGGTCGGAGACCGCGATGCTTCTACCACCGTGCGCTATAAAGAAGGAAAGAACCTCTCCGCCAACGACCGCCATGCCATGTTTGCCAAAAAACCATCCGAGTATGGCTTGCCCTCCAAGAGCATTGTGGACAACTTCATCTTTGCCAAGGACGATTACTATTTCGTCTATCCCAATGCCTATCATCAATACCAGAGGCAATTCAACGGCACTTTCCAACATGGCGGAGTCTCAATGGAAGAGATGGTGCTCCCCGTCGCCACCTGTCGCAGCAAAAGGCTGAAATAATTCTGGCATGATCGCCAAAACCCGCTATCCTGTTTATTAGGATTGCAATAAGACAGATAGGTCCCATGAGTACTTCGAACCCCCTATGGATGGGGATTTGACCGGCTTTTGGGACTTTTTTTCCGATAACGCCAATTTATGAGGTTAAAATGATACAGACCATACAATTGATTAGCGAACAGGACACCATCGACCTGGCGGCATACGTCGCACCGCTGCTCGTGCCGGGTGATGTCATATCTCTATATGGCAACCTGGGCGCGGGTAAAACCTTCTTTGCCAAGCAATTGGGTAGATCCCTCGGAGTGCTGGAAGAGATCGACAGCCCCAGCTTCGTCCTTTTCAAAGAATATCACTGCGGCAGAATCCCGCTCTATCATCTCGATCTCTTTCGGCTGAAAACCGAAGGCGAATTGCTTGATCTGGGCATCTTCGACATGATCGAAGACGGGATCACACTGATCGAGTGGCCAGAGCTGGCGGAAAACCTGCTGCCCTATCAAAGTCTGAACCTGCATTTCAGCTACGACGGATTTCAGCGAAAAGTGGAAATCACCGGAGAATACAGGTTTCTCAGCTATTTCCAAGATAAATAAGGGAGGTAATTATGCCTTTAAACATCCTGCTGTTCACGCTTGCGGCGGTATTGATCTTCATCGTTCCGGATCACCTCCGCAAGTCCAAATCAACCACGAGCGCTCCGAGTGTCATCGCCGTCGGATTCATCATCGGCATGATCCTGATCGGCTATTTCTATCTGCAGGGAAAGAAGGTGGACGACGGCTTACGCGTAACCGGATACTCCAGCAAACTCTTTGAATCCGACCTCGTTAAATGGAGACTCGGGGTGCAAAAAAACACCGATCTCGGCAACCTGAAAAGCGCTTATAATACTCTTGCCAAAGACGTCGCCGATTTCAAGCAACAGCTACTGGACAAAGGACTCGCCGAAAGTGACATCAACATTCAACCCCCGACGAGCCAGCCAACTTTCGACAACTATGGAAACATCACTTCCTACAACGTCAACCAACTCATCTATGTGCTCAGCTCGGATATCACAAAGGTGGAGGCGATTGCGCTGAATCCGGATTTCTTTGCCGACCGTGGCTTGCTCCTGCAGCAATCCAACCTCGAATTCCTCTATTCCAAGCTGCCGGATTTAAAGAAACAGCTCATCGCAGAAGCCACCGCAGATGCTCTGGCGCGCGCGAAGGAGATCGTCGGCTCCGCCAAATCCAAACTCGGCAATCTCAAATCTGCCCGCGCAGGGGTTTTCCAGATCACGGAACCATATTCCACGGACGTATCCGACTTTGGCTTTTACAATACCAGCACGCGCAGCAAAAGCATTTCGGTGACGGTGAACACGGAGTTTGAACTGAGGTAGGTTTTTCTCTCCCCGCGGTAGATTCGGTGTAGTTTGGCATTCCAAGAATACACTCGTGGATGATTGACGAGTGTCGGAATCACTTTTCTCTGCCTCTCTTCTCGGATTCCTCTGAATCTCTCTAGTGTCATGTCAAGCTTGCCAGTGCGTTTGTCAATCCAGCGAAGGAGGCTGTGTGAAAACTATTGGCAACATAACAGATAGTTTTCGCACAGTAAGCATTGGGCTCTGTAATGACAGTTCCCGGTAATAGGAGACACAAACAGTAAACTGATTTCATAAATATTGTGCTGTCTTCATAGTTTTCGCACAGCCTTCGCTGGAATGACGGTGTGTTTATTACGACACGGAATGCTTGACATGACACTAGCATGTCATGATCAATAGTACTCATAATGAACCTACTTAAATCTCTTTTATTCAGATTACCGGCAACATAGCAATCAGCATCAGAGTGATGAATCCGGTCTTTCCCAGTATTAACTCATAAGGTTTTGTCATCATGTTTCTCCTTTATCCAAGGTTTTTCATTTTAAGCCTAATCTTTCCAAGTTGAATCCCAAATGTTGGTGTAACCTCCAACTCAATGTTTTCATCTCATTAAAGTCCTGCTCAGACTATGCGGTGCAGGTCTTCACCGCAAGCTATCTATATTTTTGGATTAGTGTATTCAGACTCCATAGAAAAAAGTCCATGCTTGACACGAATAGTATCTAAATAAATGATGAGAAATTACTTGACAGAATCAGCATCAGTAATACATTGGCATCATATTAGATAAGCATATATGGAGTTACTGATGTTTAGAGAGAA
>JAUYAR010000052.1 GCA_030693415.1 Candidatus Cloacimonadaceae bacterium
TATCCTACGGACTGGTCATTCGCTTCCAGTTGCTCTCCACCCCACCTCACGGTGACGCAGTTACCTTCGGCTACAGAGTTTTAACGGTGCTCTGAACAGGACTTTCACCTGTCTGATATGTATCGCTCACAGGCGCACGAACGCCGACGTCCTCGTCGGCGACACGAAGGGACTCTATCCCGTTTACGACAGTAGCGATGATACTCTCACATCCGACAAAGAAATTGACTTTTCGTGCAAAATCCCTTTACGGCTATGGGAGATAATGGTGCGCAAACTCCAAGTCTTAGAAATAGCTCTGATTTCCATAGAGCCGCCATTTATTTCCGTCGTAATAGAAATAGGAGGCATCGCCGCTAATGTTTGGTTCATCCAGAATGAGTGTATCGGAGGCGGATTGAAAGCGCATTAGCATGGTCGCGGTGGCGCGCTCTCCATTCACAGAAATGAGAATGTTTTCCATATTGAGCATGGAATAAAGTGCCATGCGGTCGAGCCAGAGTTCACGTAGCTGATAGTCCCGCATGCCTTTGTGCAAATAGTCCGGATGGGCATGACGCATGATTCCGGTAATGTTGCCGAAATTGAAACTGACCGAGATGTCATAGAGGATATCCCGGATCTCGGAAATGGCGGTGTCGTCGGGATCGTTCCAACCGCAAGAACCTATCATAAGTGCTATGATCAGCAATATAATAAGCCGGATGAGCAGAACCCGTGAGGGCATTATTTATTCCTGGTCAGCAGTGCCAGGCACTCAATGTGCCAGGTTTGGGGAAACATGTCGAAGGGTTGGATGAATTCGACGCGGTAGGCGTCTTTGGCGATGAAGAGTTTCATGTCCCGCGCCATGGTCATGGGCGAGCAGCTTAAATATATGATCCTGGGGATCTTGGCGCTTAAAACAGCTTCAATGACCGAAGCTTCCAAACCCCCGCGAGGTGGATCGAAAACGATGGTGCTGAATCTGCCTTGTTCCTTGTCCGCCAATAGTTTCGGAAGCTGATCCTCCACCCGCGCGCGGATGAAGGAAAGATTGGTCAATCCGCTCAGATCGGCATTGAATTCTCCATCCATGCAAGCGAACTCGTTTTCCTCGATACAGACTACTGTTTCAGCATGCTGGGCAAGGGGAATACCGATCGCGCCAATGCCGCTAAAGGCATCTATCACTCTATCCCGCTTGGAGATAAGCCCCGCGATCTGGTTCACGATCAGGTCCGCTGAATAGGGATTGACCTGCCAAAAACTGCGATAGTGAACTCTGAAGCGGCTGCCGCCAAGCTCGTCGATCATTGAAGGTTCGCCCCAAAGGAGCTTTTCCTCGGTGCCGAGAATAATGTTTCCGCGCTCGCGGTTGATGTTTTGCACGATGCCGCAAAGCGTTGGAAATTCTGCGGTTAGCTGTTTCACTAATAATCCTGAAAAAGGCAGTTTGGCGCTGAGGGTGACGAGCACGAGCAGTATCTGGCTGCCGTCTTTGTTCATCCGGAGACCGAGATGCCTCAGGTTACCTTTGTGGCGCAATTCGTCATAGTCATCAATTCCGGAATTGAGGCAGATATCGGTCACGCGTTTGGCGATGGCGTCAAAGACCGGCGGGTGTATCTGGCATTCATTGTGGGAAACGATGTGGTGGGAGAATCTGGCAAAAATGCCGTATTCCATGCCTCCGGCACTTTTGCCGACGGGCATGAAGACCTTGTTGCGATAGTGCTTTTCCTTTGGAGAAGGGATGATGTCGGCGATTTTGTCCGCAGCGATGAAGGGCTCAAAGACTTCGCGGAGCAGCGAGTTTTTCCACTTCAATTGATGGGTATAATCCGCCATCAGCCAATCGCAGCCTCCGCAGGCAGGGTCTTTGGTGAAGGCATCACAGGGTGGGGGAAGATATCCTTCTCCACGTGAGATATAGCGCAACACTCTGGCAAAGACGATCTCCTTACGCTCATGGCTGACGTTGGCGTCAATGACATCTCCGGGAAGGGTTTGGGAGACAAAAACGGCTTTGGAATTGGCAAATCCGATGCCATAACCGTTCATCGTCATTCTTTCGATCTTGAGCTGATAGATCTGTTTCATATCATCTTCCTAAGCCGCTCAATGCGGTCTTTCATGGCTGGGTGTGTGGCATAGAGCGATGCCTTGCGAGTATTGTTGATCTTTGCCGTGGCATAGGCGTCCGTCTTCTTTTCCGGAACGTGGAGACGTCCGATCTTTTCCAGCGCGTTGATCATGTTTGCGGCACCGGTGAGCCTTGCTGCTCCACCGTCCGCGCGGTATTCGCGAAAGCGTGAATAACTGCAGATGGGGATGTATGCAAGCAGGAAAAGCACGTTTTGCAAAAGCATTACCACAATGAAATAGCCGAAAAAGCCAAGTCCGCCTCTGCCGTTTTTGTCGCGCATGGCGACATCCAGCGCGAAGGCAAGAACTCTTGCCAAAAACATCACGAAGGTATTGACCAAGCCCATCAGCAGAGTCATCGTAACCATGTCTCCCTGTGTGATATGCGTCATTTCGTGTCCGGCTACGGCGGCGATCTCCTCTTCGGAAAGATTGTCTAAAAGACCACTGGAAAAGGCGATCAGGGAGCTGTTTCGCGTGGCACCGGTGGCGAAGGCGTTTGCATCCTGTGATGGATAGATCCCCACTTCCGGCATTTTGATCTTCTCAAAGGCTGCCATCTTTTCGATCGTATCATAGAGAAAGCGGGCTTTCCCACTCGCCTCTTCGGGTTTGACGAGCTTGACCTTGTATGCCAGCTTGACGGCGAACTTGCTCGTCCACAAGGAGATAAAGGATCCGGCAAAGCCGAAAATGGCACAGATGGCAAGCAGTCCCCACAATTGATCCATGGGGATATTGATCAGGGACAGAATGACGGAGATCACCATCATCACCAAAAGGTTCGTAATGATGAAGATCCCGAAGCGTTTTAAACCGGTCATTAATACTCCAATTATTTCAGCATCAACATCTTGCGTGTGCTGCCATAGCTTCCGCTCTGCATACGGTAGTAGTAGATCCCGCTGCTTACAGGCTTGCCGTTGTTGTCATTTCCGTTCCAGACCGCACTATGGACACCGGCGTTTTTGCTTTCGTCGAGAAGGTTCTTGACCAATTGACCCTTTTGATTATAGATATCAATGTGCACGATTCCCGCTTCCTTGAGGGAGAAGGAGATGCTCGTGCTGGGATTGAAGGGATTGGGATGGTTTCCGATCAACGCAGTTAACAGATTTGGTGTTCCGGGGTCGTCATTGGAGGATCCGGTAATCACGCTGGCGGTTTGGGATGGTGGAGACGCGTATTCTCCGAAATAGATTGCTTTCACGAAGAAGGTGTAAGTTCCTGGGGGCGGGACATCTACGAGATTAGTGAGGTTGGGATCATTTTCCGTAGCGATAAGTTGGTTGTTGCGAAAGATCTGGAATCCGCTCAAGCCCCAAGGCAGACCGCCTGTGAAACCCCATGTGAGCAGAACATGCGTTCCGGCAAAGACTTCCGCAGTGAGAAATGAAGGTGCCAGGAATTCTGCCAGGAAGAAGTCATTCGCATTTCGGGGTGTGAGATAGTTTCCGTCCGTGCGGGAATTGGGGATTCCGGTGAGCCGGACGGGGACGTTTGGCATCTGCGTTCCGATGTAGTTCACGTCATAGAAAGTGGTGCGAAGATTGATCGTCTGGCTGCCGTCGAGATTGGCGATCGGATAGACGGTGCCGTTGGCAAAGTTCTCTCCGGTATCGGGGAAAAGCACTCCGTCGAAGGTTACCAGCTCGGATTCATAGTCCTCGAAATTATTGATAAAGCTCTGGAAAGTGATCACTTGGGGGACGACTACGTTGCCGGTGGAGCTGGGTGCGCCGGGATTGATCGTGGGAACTAATTGCAGCATTCCTCCATAGACGGATAGGGTGCCCACAAGGTTGCTAAAGGCGTCGCCGACAAAGTAGGGACTGGCGATCACGCCATTCAGATCGTCGATCAGGATTCCGGCACTGCCGTCCTGGATGAATTTCTGGTTACGATATGCTTGGGCAAAAGTCACCACCGCTTCACCGGTTAGGCGATAGATCGTTGTCCCTGTGGGAGATAGACGCAAAGCGGCGATGGTGGATACATTTACCGGGAAGGTATAGGTAGCCGAGCTAATGGAGGAAGGAGGGAATCCGGTGAGAAATGCAATCGCTTTCAATGTGGTGGTGGCGGAGATATTGATCGGGGTTGAATACAACGCCGATGAGGTGGTCGGGTTGCTGCCGTCCAAGGTATAATAAATCGCCGCGCCGGTAGTTGTCGTGCTGATGGAAACAGTTATGGGAGAATAGTATGAGCCGGCGGGGACGCTGAAGGTGGGAGCTGCGACGTTGCCTGTAGTGGTTTCAAAATCGGAAAGCCACCGTGGTGTGAAATATGCTCCGTCCGTGCGGGAAGTGGGAATGCCGGTGATGTGCCTCGGCGATGTGGGCAGAGGGGTTCCGATATAATCCACGTCATAGAAGGTAGTGCGGATGTTATAGTCCGAATCCTGATCATAGCTGGGATAGACGATGCCGTTGGCAAAATTGCCCGTGGGGGTGGTGAAGGATACTTCCGTCACCTTGATCAGCCTGGATTCATAGGTTTCAAAGCTGCTGATAAGCTGTTCATAACTGACGGTGAGAGGGGTCACGGTATTATTCGTCGAGCTTGCCGCGGGGGCATTCAAAGTGGGCACAAATTGCAGCATTCCACCAAACTCGCTGAGCTTTCCGGTGAACCCGGTAATCCCGTCATAGACGTTGTATATTGTGGTGATTATCCCGTTTACGTCATCGATGAGCAATCCCGCGCCGGTATCCTGCACATATTTCTGGTTGCGGAAAGTCTGTTTGAAGGTCAAAATCACTTGGCTAACAATTACATAGACGGTGACTCCATCCACAGGCATGGTTCTGAGCTGAGCGAGCGAATTGACCGTCACCGGGAAGCTGTAGGTGCCCGTGGCGATGTTTGAATTGTTGTGCCCGGGGGCGGTGGCGATGGCTTTCACCGTGGTGGTTTGCGAGATCGTGAAAGGAGCGGTGTAGGGTGTGGAAGCCGGTGTGGGCGTCGTGCCATTAGTGGTATAGAAGATGCTTGAGCCCGCTGTGGAACAGGATATCGAGACCGAAACCGGCGCCGCGAAAAATCCGGGCAGGGGCGCAAAAATGGGTGTCGCGGTCGTGGGTGTTCCGCCTCCGAAGGCAGTCCATTGGAGGTTGTCGATAGTGAGCTGCCGGTTCACGGCTCCACCGGTGATATGCCTGATCTCAATCACAACGTTGCCGGAGACATTGATGCCATTCACTGCAAAGGTATGAACCGTCGGATCTCCACCGGTAGGTTCGCCAAATTCCTGCGAGTTGGCGATGAATACGTTGTTCACATAGAGCGCTACCTGACGCACTCCAGAGGAAGTATATGCCTTGCGCATCTGCACGCTGAAATCACCGATTCCGTTTGGAATCGGATCGGAGATGGTCCTGCTGGGGGCGTCGGAGCGGCGTAAAAGCATGCCGTTGCCCTCAATCTGGTTGACGTTCGTTCCGGCGGTGGAACCGGTAACATGCCAGTAATTCCAGGTCACACCGTTGTCTCCGACGAAGTTTCCGTCGATATATGCGGTGCCGGTATAGGTAAAATTGGTAAAGGTCTCCAGACCTTGGGCGTTCAGGATCCCGATCAATGCGATCAGGATCAGGGCGAATAGTACTAGCTTTTTCATCTTCAACTCCTTGAAGGGGTATTTATTTATCTCATTTATTCTTTGCTCACTATCTATACAATAAGCGAAAGGACAGATTTGAGGAATGTGGATTATCGGCAAGGAAAATCTTTTTCAGGGATCAAAAATCCGTTTCACAAGCCTTGCCCGCAGTTCTTGCTTGACAGATTTTGCCACTCCTGATGATTTACCATAGAATGAAAATGGAGATTAGGAACATAACAATGAATAAACTGTTTGTTAGTATCCTGCTGAGCGCGATAATGCTAAGTGTGGCTTTTGCACAAAGCCCCGCGGCGGAATTTAAACAAAAGATGATGGCTGCCGATACCGAAGCCAAAGCGCTGGCTTTGATCCATGAATATCTGCCCAAGCTGAGCGATCTGGAAGACTTGCGTGCTTTGCAAAACTACTGGATGCGTCTGGATGCCAATGCCTGCCGTGCTTTTTTTGCACGGAAGCATCGTGAAGAACCAGAATCCCCCGCCTATAATTATCTCTATTTGCGCAACCATGAGGAAAACTCCGTGCAGCTTTCCGGTTCGCGCTCCTTGATCGCCCAAGCGCCTGAGTTTTATTGGGCATACCGGCTTTTCTATTCCACCTATGCCCAAATTATGATCAATGAAGATGAAAAAGCCGCCTTGACAGAAGATCTGAAT
Organism: Candidatus Cloacimonadaceae bacterium; assembly: GCA_030693415.1. Classification (NCBI taxonomy): domain Bacteria; kingdom Pseudomonadati; phylum Candidatus Cloacimonadota; class Cloacimonadia (SeqCode); order Cloacimonadales (SeqCode); family Cloacimonadaceae (SeqCode); species Cloacimonadaceae bacterium (SeqCode). The sequence goes on from JAUYAR010000052.1 coordinate 6,412, forward strand.
CGGCATCGTTCCACCGATCTTGCACTTATGCAGGACGGACTGGGACGTTTTCCGGCAGACGACTATGCGCTGCTCGCCCTGTTTCACTACTTCAATCACGCCAAGGATCATAGCCGGGCGGAATCCTATCTCATTCAGTTGCGGGACATCGGCGCCCTCGAAACGAATTTTAACCTCATGCTCCAATTTATCAAGGAATCCAAGCGCATCCGTGCCTTCGAAATCCTCTTTCCGCGCATGCTTTCCTCCGCGGTCGCGAACCGCAAGATTCCCGCGGCGGACAGCATCCGGGTCTATAACAACTACCTGATGTTCGTCTATCAATCCGCCAGCCTCTGGGATGAGCTGGAAAGCTGGCTGAACGCCAACCCGGAGTATCTAAACAGCGATTCCACCATCCTGATCCGCATCGAACTGGCGATCGTCCGCAAACAATATGATGCCGCAATGAATCTGATCGATCTGGCGTTGGCAACAAATAGCGTCACCGTGGACGACCTCGTCGATCACGAACGCTATGCACCCTTGAGAGAACGCCCCAATTGGGATATCTATGTCAAAACGGCGCGCGCCAACGAGGACATAGCCAAAGCCCAACGCCGCGTGGAAACCATTGCCAAAAGGATATCCAAGCCCTCGCCGGATTGGGAACTGCCCGACGAAAAGGGAAACATCGTCAAACTGAACGATCTCAAAGGCACGCCGATACTGCTCTATTTTTGGGCTACCTGGTGTACGCCATGCCGCACGGACATGCCTCTGATCGAGAGTTGGATGAAGACTTTTACCATGGATAGAATCAAGGTCTTTGCCGTCAATACCTGGGAAAACGATTCCCCAAAAGCAGTAGCCTACATGAAAGAAAATCGGCTCAGCATGCCCTTGCTCTTTGGTAATAACGATCTGATGACCGCTTTCAACATTTCAGGCATCCCTTATATCTGCGCTATCGACAAGGATGGAAAGATCGCCTTCGAGGAAAGAGGGTTCGGTGATTTCATGCCGGAAAAGCTCACGGTTTGGATGGAAGAACTTCTGAAATAAGGAGATATCGCAATGCGCAACCCGATCAACAATCTCCTCACGCCTCAAGAGCAGAAAGTGCTGCTCTATCTGGCATGCTTTTTCATGCTGGGAGGGGCTTTGAACCTGATGGGATGGACTCCTTTGGCGGCTTCGAAACGCCCCGTCTCGACCTCCGAGATCAAGGAAACCGTCAAGACCGACGCCGAGATCAAAATCGACATTCGCACTGCCACGAAAGAGGAATTGATCCTACTGCCCGGCATCGGTGAAAAACGCGCCGCGGACATCATCGCCCGCCGCAAGGAAAAGCCTTTTCAAAATGTGAGCGAGATCATGGATATCAAAGGCATCGGGCAGGGCACCTACGAAAAGATGAAACCGATGCTGATTATCTTCGGCGATAGCGAGATCGTCGCCCCCGTTGCCAAAAGCCCATCCACAAAGGAAAACGGCGGCACAAAAAAGTCAACACTCAGCAAAGCGGACGATGACTCCATCGTCAATATCAACTCCGGTGGCATATCCGAACTCACCAAACTCAGCGGCATCGGCGAAGTCAAAGCAAGAGCGATCATTGATTACCGCAAGGAAAACGGCGCCTTCGGCAGCATCGAGGACCTCGTCAAGGTCAAAGGCATCGGCGCTAAGACGCTGGAAAAGATCCGTCACCGCCTTGCGATTTGATGTTTTGAAACGGATTATACGTTTTTAATTGACATAAAATGGCATTGTGTCAGCATGGTTTCATTAAATAAGGTTATTGGGAGAAATGATGAAAAATACAGGACGCAGTTGGGTGCCGACCGTCACGCTGGCAAAGCTCTTCGAGGAACAAAACCAGTTCTTCGACGCTATTGCCGCCTATGAATTGATCAGCCAAAACGATGCCTCGCCCGCAGTGCGGGAGCGCATCGAAGCTCTGCACATCCGCATATTAAACGATCCCAGCAACCGTTATGATCCCCGCATTGAAAAGCTCTTTACGCCTGAGGAGCTGGCATATCTCAAAATCTTGAACCACAACGGTTTTGAGAATATGGCACAAGCCGCGCAAAAGATCAGTGAAGGCGCCCTCGATGCCGATATCTTTTTCGATGATGATGAGGATTTTGGCTTCGAAGAACCCGAACAGCGCGACCTGCTCACCCAGATGCTGATGGAGATCGAACAGCAAGCCCAGATGAACATCTTAGACACCGCCACCGAATATTCCGAATACACCGTTCGGGATCTCATGATCGCCCTTTTGGGCAAATTCGATCCCAAACAAAAGCTCAACGACATCAAATTTAGCGAACTTATCTCAATCTTTGTGGAGATGCAGAGCTTCAAACCCAGAGATTGATGAACAACAAGGACTTGAGCAAATACAACAAGCTTTGCGCGCGCTGCCGCAAGAAGTGTAAGCAGGAAAAACGCATCATCGTGATCTCCTGTCCGCGTTTCGTTGCCGAGCCCGTGCAACTGATGGTCAAGCTGAAGTTTCCCCCCGGCAGACCCAAAAAGCTCTGATTTTCCGGAGCCCCGATGCGCATCATCACCGGCAATTTCAAGGGCAGAAATCTCTTTATGGTACCGGGTGCGACTACGCGTCCCACCTCCGCTTTCAACCGTGAAATGATCTTTTCCGTGCACCAGGATTATCAAGGCGCGCGCGTGCTCGATCTCTTTGCCGGAACGGGTTCGTTGGGTTTGGAAGCTCTTTCCCGCGGAGCTGCTTGGGTGGACTTTGTGGAGTTTTCCTCAAACGCGATCTCAGTTCTGCTCAAAAACATCAAATTGCTCGGTTGTGCCGATCAATGCCACGTTTTTCGCAAACGCGCGGAAGTCTTTTTGACCGATCCGCGCGAGCGCTATGACATCATTTTCCTCGATCCCCCCTACGATAAAAGCCTGCTCAACCCCATCCTGAAAACCATTTTTGCCCACGATCTGTTGCTCATTGGCGGCATCGTCATTGCGGAACATAGCCCCAAGGAGCCCGTCGCGGAAGAGCTTAGCTCCTTTGTCTATAAGGATAAATGCACCAAAACCTCCAGTTTCAGCTTTCTGAGCAGAGCTGAAAACGAGTCAACGGCAAGATAGATATTGGCGTTTCGGAAGCAGGGAGCCCAAGCTCCAGATTCCACGACCCCAAATCAATGCAGCAGGATCAATCTCTTTGTGAGCGTGGTTTTCCCGGCGTGGACGCGGTAGAAGTAGATTCCCGAAGGACAGGTTTTCCCCGCTGAATCCCTGGTATCCCATTGCAGCAGATGGACTTTGGCTTGATTGTCACTATGCAGGCTGCGCACTTTCTGCCCCCTCAGATTGAATATATCCACCCGTGCCGGCATCGGTTTTACCAACCTTAACTCTATGCTACACATACCATATACTGGATTTGGGTGATGGTTTACACTCAGCGGGTCTGGCAGCAGGTTCTCATTACTGTTTCCCGAAGTATAGGGAATGAGGTAGAAGGTTGTTTTGGGCATGAAACCAATATGTTGATTGGGGTTGGCGGCAGGATTGTTCATGGGATTCAGATTTAGGTGGTCGCTAAAGAGTTTTCGGGAGCGCAGGGGATCGGCAGCCTGTGCCTGAAATGGCTCCACCCCTGTCTGATAGGAACTTGGGATGGGGCGAAACACCACCAGTCCGAGGTTGTGGATTCCATTGTAATAAATGGCGGAAGACAGTGGGATATTGATTTCGTTTGATCCAATGGGAAAATCCACCAAGCCGTTAAATACCGGAATCAGGATACCGCTCTCGATCAATCCAGCGGCAAGATCGTCCTGAACCACGTGTGCCAGATAGACATGGATCAATTGGTTTAGGAAACTCTGCAGGGGAAAATTGTTGTAGAACGAGATTGAAGTGATCCATCCGGAAGTGTGGTTCATCTCTTCTGCGGTGAAAACGCACTCATAGAGGGTGGATCGCCAGTAAAAATCTATCGGGATGCGGGAAAGCTGATCCCCGGCTCCGATAGTGATGGGAATAGCATCTCCGATGATTACCGTTTGGGGGTCTCCAATCGGCATGGGATTGCCCTGTTCATCGATGATAGCCAGGTAGCCTTGAATCACATACACACCCGGATCAAGCGGATGGTTGTGCGTCATATTAAAGATGAAACTGGCTCCGGGGTCAAGTGTAAACGGAATCACCACTGGTAATACCATTTCGTGGACAGCCTCTCCATTGATGCTGTAATAGCTCATCTCGGAATCCGGGAATTCATAGCTAAAGGTCTGATCTCCGATGTTTTCCACGATCAGCCGCATCTGGATTATGTAGCCGCTCACGGAATCAATCACCAGCTCGCCGACAAGCTGCGCCTGCGCGCTCAGTGGGATCGCCCCAAAAAGCAGCGCAACAATCACAAGAGACAACGCAAGATATTTCATGATCAGCTCCTTATTATTCTGTTTATAATAAAGCAATTTTTGTTCCGTATCGGCATTCCACCTCATAGTATCTGTTCTTGGCGTGCCTTACAAAAAAGCCTCGCCATGATGACGAGGCTTCTTCATTTATCCCATAGTCATTATGATACTATTTCAGCAAGATGATTTTCCTTGTAGCAGAATGCTGCCCGGTAATCATCTTCACAAGGTAAACCCCGGATGTACACAAGCGGTTATCCTCATCCATGCCATTCCATCTCACCCGGTAATTGCCGGCGTTCATCGTACCGGATATCAACGTGCTGATGCGCTGACCCCGGATATTGTATATCTCGATTTTAACGTCTCCCGCTTTGTCCAAACCGTAGGCGATGGTTGTAACAGGATTAAACGGATTGGGATAGATACTTTGGATGCTGGTAATGAGCGGTATTTCAGGAGTGACCGGTACGTCAATGCCGCCGGTCAAAGTGGCGCTCACAGGTCCGTGATAATTGAACTCTCCGTTCATATCCATGTTTTGCAACCAATAATACCAGGTACCGAGCTGAACTTCTCGATCCGTAAATCGATAGCTTTGCTCCTGAGATGTGTTCGTTGCCGCAATTAAAGGACTGACCATCTCAGCGCTTTCCAGATTGCTAATGGTGTTGCGATAGATATAGAAACCCAAAACTTCTGTTTCTGATTGTGTTATCCAATCTAACTGAACAAAGTTCTGTTGAGTGGCAAGCGCAGTAAAGGATGACAATTCGACGGGACATGTGTCAGGCACATTTATCCAGTATAATGCAAGAGCAATTGGAGGAATTGTCCATGGATAAAATTCTGGAGGAGGCTGTGTTAGATTAGCTGGAAGGACTATGATATCCCACGCTTCGAAGTAGCCAGCACTCCACAAATTAGAATCGTATATTGAGCCCCAGTTAGAAGACCACCAATTAGCAATATCAAGCAAACTCACATCACCTTCGTTTCCAATGCTCGGAGGCCAGATTCCCACGTGTACGGTTCTTGGGCATTCTATATCTGTTAAATTGATATCACCACCACCTCCAGGAATAATCTCGAAAACAAGACCATCGGGATTATAGAAAGCTGTGCTAGTGGTAAATACACTTCTATCCAAAGCCAAAGCATCAACCCCATTAGTTAACCCAGGTGGTAAAGTAGATTCCTCAAAAGTGAATGCTTCATTTTGCCATCCACCACCGCTAAAGTTTACAGCTGTGATAAACGTGGGATTATTAATCGAACCTTGGTAGCAAATTATTTGATCACCGGCAAGCAAAGTTGATGTTCCGAATATTCCTAAAACCCTAATCCAGTCACTTACAATTGGGGCATAAATGACGAATGGTAAATATGCAGGATAGAATTCCGGCACAGTCAATTTAATGTGCCCTTCATCAGATGAGTTTGCTGGCAAGAAAGTACCGTTACTCCTAACTCCACAGTCAGTAAAATATAGTTCCGTTCCTGGTTCCAGAGCTACTCGACATTTGAAATAGAAGGGGTCACATATTGCTTCTCCCTCGTACCCGATTTTGAGAATCTTAATGTCCCCCGGCAATAATACAGTTTGTGCGTATAGCGTTGTTAGGCTCGTAAGTGCAGCGAGAATAACCACAAAGGCCACAATGGTAGTTTTCATCTTTCCTCCTTATAAAACTTTTCATTGATGACATTGCCCTTTTTATTTAGAACCATACAGGCTGTCGAGTATTATTTTATATAATTCACATCTTTATTGGAGTGGTTGTTGAAATTCATCCACAAAACTACGCGGCAGTTATTGTATTCCTGCATAGATAGTGGTCTTGAGTGCCATTAATCAGCGATAAACCCTCCCGCGATTTTGGATTTATCCTTTCCTGTTCCAACTATGTCCCAATCATGGACTGTCAGGTATCTTTCTGAATGAGGTAGTTTTCAGGCTAACTCATTGCAGGATAAGTCATAGCATGTTTCTCCGCAGCATCGGCATGCTGCGCTACTCCTTAGCATTACGGAGTCAATACGGACTTAGTCCGTAATGAGTCCGTATTGATTCCGTAATGCGAAGGGGGAAGAACCGGAATTTTTGGGTGCGAGTGAACGGGTGAACCAGTCATACCAGCGTGTCATTCCAGCGAAGGCTGGAACTGGAATCCAGTCTTGACTTAAAACTCAGCCTGACAAGGTTTTAGTGCAGCAATCAGATGTCAACGGCGGAGTTTTGGTTCAAAGCGAAGTTTCAGCTAAATTGAGGCGTGAATATGGAATTACCGACGTCCCCGTCGGTTCGTGCGCGGCAGCTTGAAAATTAAGGGTGTGAAGCTTACACGCCAGCTTTTCCAGATCCGTAAATCTGGTTATAACTCAATATAAGCCCTTTATCATCAGCGGGGTACGCCATATCTTACGTAGGGCTATTATTAAGTCTCAACTGAAAAGGAAAGCGTAAAACTGCAGGCGAAAAGCCATAGCAGAAAGCGAAAGCTTAAGACTGAAATGAACCAAATGTCAACTAGTGTCAACTATATTAGGACTTGAGGTTGAATCTCATTGGAGAAAATACTTGACCTGAGGAGAATGCCTGAGAAAGAGTGATCGGATCAAGGCGCAGGCTTTGAAACGCAAATACTCTTTACATACCAGTAAAAAAGGGATCGTATGACACACTCGGACTCAAGACCGGACAAACGCATCCTCGCGGTGCACGATCTTTCGGGATTCGGACACACTTCGCTGATGGCGATCATGCCGATCATGTATCGCATGGGGCTGCAAACAGCGGTTTTACCCAGCGCGCTGCTTTCTGCAAATACGGATTTTCCGGGATTCCGGATGGTGGATTTCGGTGATAGCATGATGGATTTCATCGGGCACTGGAAAAAACTCGGTTTGCGCTTTGACGCCATCTACACAGGCTTTTTGGGCAATCCGGCTCAGGCGGAGATGTTGGTTTCCGCATTTGGTGATCTTGTGGCAAAGGATGGGATCATCCTCGTCGATCCGGTCTTGGGAGATGCGGGAAAGCTTTATTCCTGCTATGATGAATCCATGATCGACGCGATGAAAATGCTCGTAAAGTATGCCGATATCATCAGTCCAAACGTCTTTGAAGCGGCGATGCTTGTGGGAGCCGATCCCAATGCTTCAATAGATTCCGAGGCTTGCGGTTGCTGGGCAAAGCAGCTTTGTATGGACAGAACAAAGCATTGCATCATCACCAGCGTGCCTTCCGCGGATCCGCGCTACACCCACGTCGGACATTATGACCGGGAGATGGATGTCTATTGTGAATACAGTTGTGAATACGTGCCGGTCTGGTTTCCGGGGACTGGAGATTGCTTTTCGGCATTTCTGATAGCGGGGATAATGAACGGGTTCCCGATCGGGATTTCGATCCAGGCGACGATGGTTTTGCTCAGGGATGCGATCCGGCTCAGCATACCTTTGGTGAAGGATCCCAGAACTGGAATCGCGCTTCAGCGGGTAATGGATCTGGATATTATGGGATATTTTACCGGAGTTTCATCTGGTAGATAAGATGTGTCGCCCCCGCGAGACTCACTTGTTCACTTGCTCACCTATTCACCCGTTCATCAGTGAAGTGTCTGCTATTCATAGCGTATCCCGTAGAGTTTTGCGATAAAGCGTTTTGACCTGATCGGCATCCACGACAAAGGGGTTGCTTGCCATGTTGCGGCTTGCCATCACTTCGGTGGTGCAGCACTCGATCTCCTCTTCCGTCAATGGGATATAGGTATCGGGGAGAAGCTTTTCCAGCCAGGCAAAGAAATCGGCTTTGCTCATGCCAAGATGAGCGAACATTGCGTTCAGTTCCGTCTCGACCGCGGGAAAATAGAGCTCCATCATGTCTTTCATCACGATGCCGTTGGCAAGCCCGTGCGGAACGCCAAATAGCGAGGTCAGCGGATAACCGATGGAGTGCTGAAGCGTGGTTCCGGCATGGGCGATGGTCATTCCGCCATAGAGCGATGCGCGCATCAGTTCCTCGCGCACTTTCAGGTTCCCGGGTTCGTTTAAGGCGATGGGAAGGTTTAGGATGATTGATTTGACGCCGCTTTGGATCAAGGGATAGAGTAAAGGATTGCGCTTTACCGAATAGATGCCTTCCAATAGGTGGCTTAGGGCGTCGATGCCGGTATTGAGAGTCACATTTTGCGGCAAAGAGAGAGTGTATCTGGGAACGCAGATCGCCAGACTGGGGAAAACCAGTTCGCTGCCGAAACCAGCTTTCTTTTGTTTGGCGTTATCGGTCAAAACTGAATACTGGGTTGTTTCGGTGCCCGTTCCGGAGGTGGTGGGAATGGCGATGATCGGATAGGCTTTTTTGAAACGACTCACGTCATAGACATCATCAATGCCCAGATCGTTTGCCGCTGCCAAAGAGATCGCTTTGGCAGCGTCGATTGGGCTGCCTCCTCCGATGCCGATGAGAAAATCGCAGTCCTCCTGCAGGAATCGCTTTTTGCCGGAGATAACTTGTTCAAGGACGGGATTTTCCGTGATCTCGTCAAAGTGAGACCATTTGGAGCCGAGATCGTCTAACAGAGCACATGTTTCGTCCAGAGCGCCGCATTGTTTTGCGCCGGCTTTTCCGGTGACGATCAAGGCTTTGCGTCCCAATGGCTGGATGTGATCTCTGCTCTGTTCCAGAGCATCGGCTCCGAAAAATATCCTTGTGGGAAGGTAAAACATGTTTTTATCCTGTAAATAGTTTATTTGTAATGTGTTTGGCAGCGTTGAGCAGATAGTGATCCTTCAAGAATTCTGCGGAAATCTGGATACCAAATGGAAGCCCGTGAGCGCTTTTTCCATGGGGTATAGTGATTGACGGCAAACCGCAAAAAGTGAAGGGCAGACTCATCAAGGGACTGCCGGTGGATTCGAGTCCGCGGGGCGCGGCGGAGGTCGTTGAGGGGCTGATCCACAGTTTGATGCCGGTGTCGCGCATCGTTTCACTCACCTGTTGTCTGATGCGCTTTTGCTCTGTTCTCGCTTGATCGGCTCTATAATCCGGAATCGCCTTTCCTTTGTGGAACAGGTCTTTTGACGGTTGAGAATACAATGATCCATAGCTTGAGTAAAGCTGCTCGTGATTGAGGTAAAACTCTCTTGCGATCAGATCCTGATGCAACTTGTTGATGCTTTCAATGTCTTCAAACACCGTGGTTTCGATTTCTCTGCATCCGCTTGAGACAAGCTTATTCCTTGATTCTTGGAATGCGGCGCGGGCTTCCTCGTTCGCTTGCCCCAGAAAGTATTCGGAAGGAATACCGAGGGTCGGTTCATCGGTTTCCTCATCTTTCCAACCCGGCAACAGGGCTTTCATGATCCGGATCATGGCATCGATGCTTAAGGAAAAAAAGCCGGGATGATCGGCGGACTGGGAGAAAGGGAGGACTCCGTCCAACGGGAAGATGCCATAGCTTGGTTTGAACCCCACGATCCCGCAATATGCCGCAGGACGGATCACGGAAGCGATAGTTTGGGTACCGATGGAAAAATCGCAAAAACCTGCCGCCACCGCAGCAGCCGAACCGCTGGATGAACCACCGGGGCTATGGTTGGGATCAATGGGGTTGCGCGTCTCTCCGGGTTGAAAATAGGCAAACTCCGTGCTGACCGTCTTTCCCACGATGAGTACTCCGAGAGCTTTGAGCATGGTGACCAAGGATGATTCTTCGCCAATAAATGCCTCTTCCGGAAGCTGTGAACCGGCACGGGTGGGCATGCCTTCCACGTTGTAGATATCCTTGATGCCGGCTAACAATCCATAGAGCAGTGGTTTCTGAGCGGGATAGCGGTCGATCAGTTGTTGTGCTTGTTTTTTCAAGCGTTCGCGGCGCCCCGTTTCAGGCAGGAAAGCATTGATGAGAGAATCGCGCTGCTCCAAGAGCCTGCAGATTTCTTCAACGCGCTGCAGCAGGATATCAGGAGGCATTCAGATCACGCCCTCGCTGCGTAGATGATTGATTTCGTCAACGCTCATAAGAAGCAACTCACTGAGCACTTGATGGTTATGTTCGCCGATCTCGGGTATCTTCTCTCGTGTGGGGGATTCCGGGATGCTGTCCATCTTGATCGGATTACCGGCGATTTTGATCTTTCCGGCGATGCCGTCCTCCACCTCGACGAGCATGTTGCGGGCTCTGATTTGATCGTCCTGCATGATCTGATCAATCTTGTTGATCGGAGCAGAGGGTATCTGATGCGTTTCAAACAGGCAGAGCCACTCGCCGGCGGGTTTGCTTTCAAACATCGGTTCCAGGATTTGGTTCAGCGTCTCCAGATTCTCAGCGCGGGCTTTGTTTGTAGCAAAAAGCTCGTGCGTGATCAGCTCTTCATGTTCGATTGCCTGGCAGAAAGCCTTCCACAGGCTGTCGTTGCCGATGGCGATCACGAAATATTCGTCCCTTGCCTGATATGCCTGGAAGGGAGCAATGGTGGGATGCCGGTTGCCGATCGGTTGCGGGTTCTTTCCCTCAGCCTGAAAGCGAACCAATGCGTTTTCGAGGATCGCAATCTGGCAATCGAGCATGGCGATGTCGATTTTTTGTCCCAAACCGGTCTTCTCTCTCTGGAAAAGAGCCGCGTTGATGCCGATGGCGGTGAAAAGAGATGCCGTGATATCCCCAAGGGACATGCCCACCCGCGTGGGCGCCATGCCCTGCCACCCGGTGATGCTCATGATCCCGCCCATGGCTTGGGCGAGGATATCGTATGCCGGTTTTTCAGAATAGGGACCGCTATGGCCGAATCCCGAGGACGCGGCATAGATCAGACGCGGATTGATGGTTTTGAGAGTTTCGTATCCGAGTCCGAGGCGTTCCATCGTTCCGGGGCGGAAGTTTTCCACTAACACGTCGCAGTGTTTTGCCAATTCCTTTAGAATCTCTTTACCTTTTGGCGTTTTTAGGTTGAGTGAAACGCTCTTCTTGCCGCGGTTGATGCTGATGAAATAGAGGCTTCTCCCATTTATAAATGGTCCATAGCCACGTGAATCGTCACCCCCTGCGGGATTTTCCACCTTGATGATCTCAGCTCCGAGATCGCTCAGGATCAATGTGCAGTAAGGTCCTGCCAGCACTCTGGTCAGATCGAGGACGCGGATTCCGGATAGGGGTTTATCCATCTGTTTTTCCGCCTTTGTCGAGGATCGCCAGGGCAACCTTTTCGGCAGTGATCGGCATCTGTCTGATCCTGATGCCGAGCGCGTCAAAGACAGCGTTGGCGATCATCGGAGCCGCCGGCAGCATGGTATGTTCGCCGATTCCGCGGGCGCCGAAAGGTCCGTCCGGTTGAGGCACTTCCACGATGATGGGTATGATCTCGTCCGGCACGTCCATCGAAGTGGGAATCTTGTAATCGGTGAAATTGGGATTGAGCAGCCTGCCGTGCTTGTCATAGCGCATGTCTTCATAGAGCACGGTCGCCAAGCCCTGCAGTAAGCCGCCGGTGATCTGTCCTTTGATTAGATCGGGGTTAATCGCCTTTCCGGCATCGATTGCCTCCGCTACCTTGAGGACTTTCATCTTGCCGGTCTCTTTGTCGATTTCGAGGATGAGTGCTCCGGCGCCGACGGTGTAATGCACGTTTGGATGCCCCCCCTGACTGGTTTCCGGATCTCCCGCGGCGGATGAATATTCCGGCATGAACATCCCGCGTCCGTTGATCGGCCCGCCTTTGTAAGTGCCGTCTTTAGTTGCTATTCCTTCCACTATGAAGGAGCGCAAAGGTAGGTTGAAGCTCTTGTCGGTATTGCATTTGACCGCTTCGTCCTCAAGAAAAAGCTCATCGATGGGCAGGTTGAAAACGCGGTGTACGAGGGCAAAAATCTGCTCGCGCGCATCGATGGCGGCTTTCTTGACCGCGTTGCCGCTGCTCCACGTGATGTGCGATGCAACCGTCTGCCATTCATAGGGGTTGCGATCCGTGTCGGGAGTCTCCACCCTGATCTTGTCAGGCGGCACGCTCAAAATCTCAGCGGCGATCTGTGCCATCACTGTTTGGTAGCCCTGACCGATATCCATGCCCGAGATGATGAGATTGATGCTGGCATCCTCGTTGAACTTCAAAAACGCGGAGGAAGAAGCGTTGGGCGGCATCGCCGGAGCTTTCCAGAAAAGGGAAAAGCCCTTTCCCAAAGCCTTGGTCGGGTCTTTGGAAACCAGCTTTTTATCCCAATCGATCGCCTTTTTGACCTTGTCGATCGCTTCCAAAAGACCGTTGGGATTCATCTTTACGCCATAGGCTGTCGTATCTCCTTCGAGGATGGCGTTGTGGCGGCGGAAAGCGATCTCGTCCATGCCGATCTTGTTGGCGACTGTCGTGATCAGGGATTCCAGACCGAAGAGCATCTCCGAATAGCCAAAACCGCGATATGCTCCTCCCGGAGGCAGATTTGTGTAAACGCATACGGAATCTATCGATACATTCGGGATGCGGTAAGGTCCGATGGCGGAAAGACCAACGGCGTTCACTACGTTCGCGCCGTATTCCACATAAGCTCCCGCGTCCCAATAAATCTTGTGATCGAGGGCGGTGATGGTGCCATCATTTTTGACCCCGATCTTGAGCTTTGCCACGACTCCGAGACGCTGATATGTATTCACAAATTCTTGTTCCCGTGTCCAACGCAGTTTCACGGCATAGCCTTTGAGCTTGGTTGCCAGCGCCGCGGGAATGATTTCCATGGTGACTCCCGCCTTGCCGCCAAAACCTCCTCCCACGTGCGGAGCGATCACTCTCACGTCCTTGTGGGTGAGTCCTAAGGGTGCCAACGCTTCGGCAAAAAGATGTCTCTGCGTGTGCGGGGATTGGGATGAACTCCAAACCGTCAGTCTGCCGGAGAGGTCATATTTGCCGATCGCCACGTGGGTCTCGATGGCGCAGTGGGCATAGCGCGGAACCTCATAAGTCTCCTCAAGTATCACGTCCGCATCCGCGAACCCCTTTTCCAGATCGCCTTTGCGGGTCTTGCGCCAGTGGGCGATATTGGTTTTTTCTTTGGGGAAAAACCACGGAACGTGAGGATAATCCGCCAAGTCCGGATGCAATAGAACAGCGCCGTCCTTGAGAGCGTCCATTTGATCCAGCACGACGGGTAGGGCTTCATATTCGATCTCTATCAATAGTGCCGCTCTTTTGGCGATCTGCGGAGTGCGGGCAACCACTGCGGCAACTTGTTCTCCGACGAAGCGAACCCGATCCTGGGCAAAGACATAGCGGTCTTTCATATAAAGCCCGAACTTGAAAGGAAAGTCCTTGCCGGTGAAGACCTTGACCACGCCTTCGAGTTTTTCCGCCCGGGATGTGTCTATGGATTTGATGAGCGCGTGTGCCTTGGTGCTGGATATTATCTCCGCGTAGAGTAGGTTGGCGCCAAAATCGATGTCATCGCCAAAGATGGCGGCTCCGGAGACCTTTTCCTTCCCGTCGATGCGGGGAACCGATTTGCCGATGTATTTGTAGTCCATCTATTTCTCCTTCTTGGTAGCTGCGAGAATGGCATCGAAAATGGGAGTGTAACCCGTGCAGCGACAAAGATTTCCGGATAAAGCTTCCTTGATTTCGTCCAGCGAAGGATGAGGATTTGCCTTGAGCAATTCGGTGGCGCTGATGATCACCCCCGGAGCGCAATATCCGCATTGGAAGGAACTGAATTCGATGAAGGCTTCCTGCAATTTGTTCATTCCATCCTGCGAGATACCTTCCAAAGTAGTGATCTCCACGCCGTCGCATTCGATTGCCAGGATGAGGCAGGAGCGAACGCTCTTGCCACTAAGCAGCACGGCGCAGGAGCCGCAATCTCCGCGGTCGCACCCGCATTTGGGACTTTTCATGCCCAGTTTATCCCGCAGAACTTCCAATAATGTCTCGTTCGTTTCCACGTCCAAGCGGCGTTTTTCTTTGTTCAAAGTGATTCTGATCTTTGCCATCATCAACCTCCCAAAATCCCTGTATTATCGATTTCGACGCCATTGAGACGATCGACAGCCGCGGGTAATCCTCTCTGCATCATCACTTTGCAGATGTGGGTGCGGTATCGCGCGCTGGAGCGGATATCATTGATCGGAGCGATCTCGGTCGGAATCAGATTCTGCACCTGGAGAATCAGTTCCGGATTGAGTTTCTTGCCAAAGAGCAAGCCCTCGATGGAACTCGCCCTTGCCGGAATCGGTGCCACGGCGCAAAAAGCCAAACGATATTCCCATTTTTCCGTCACGAGGATACCCAAACCCGCCTGGGCAAGGTCTTCACCCTTGTAGCGTCCGAGCTTGAGATAGATCCCGGCATGTTTGTCCGCAGGTTTTTTCAAAGATATCCCAGCCACGATCTCATCCGGTTTCCGCAAAGTCTTTCGGGGAGCGACAAACCACTGCTGGATCGGAACTTCGCGTTCGCTGCCGAGAGAGATCAGATGCACCACCGCATCATAGCAAAGCAGTGCGGGAGCGGCATCCATCGATGGAATCGCGCTGCAGATGTTTCCCACGACCGTGGCGCGGTTGCGGATCCCCACGGAAGCTACGCTGTGCGCGGATTCCCAAAGCAGACGATATTCGCGCTTGATGATCTGTGAATTCACCAGATCGCTGAATGTCGTATTCGCTCCGAGAAAAAGCCCCTCCGCCTTGATTTCCAGAGCCTTCAGATCCTTGACACGTTTGAGGTCGATCACCGCCGCGGGCGTGATCATACCTTCTTTGATAAAGACGATCAGATCGGTTCCACCGGCAAGCGGAGCCGCTTTTTTGCCAAACTGTGAAAGAATCTGAGTGGCTTCAAACAAGCTTGCCGGAGCGAAATATTCATATTCGTGCGCGATTGCCATTTCAGGGCTCCAAAGCGATGACGCGGCACATGGAGGATTCCAGTTCGATCCCTCTCAGGGGAAAGAGCCCGATCCAGAGCCTTTTGTTGCTGACCTTATCTATCTCTCCGCCAAGGTTTTCGGCATGCACGAGTTTCTTTGGAAAGAGTTTCAGATGCATCACCTGATAATATTCTTCGGGGTCAAAAAGCTCGTCCCAGGCTTTGCCATGTTTCTCGATCAGTTTCTTTTCCGCGTCGATGAAGGATTTGGGATGCCAGGTGCGGATGATCGTATTCATCGGATGATCCGCCGAACCGCAATCGACTCCGATCCATTTCAGTTTCATCTCCAAAGCCCATTTATGGAAGGAAGGATCGGGTCCCGGGTGTTTCACGAAATAGCGCAGCTCGTCGGATTCCGGTTGATCCCAGCTATATTTGTGGTAGCCGGTATTGATGATGAGGATGTCCCCTTTGCGGATATCGGCTTTCTGCATCAGCAGTTCGGGGGAATAGAGATCATAATCTCCCACGGAATCGGAGATATCGACGACCACTCCGTCGCCCACCCATTCGTGCATTGGCACCTCGCCGATGGTTCTGCCGCTGGCGTGGAAATGAATCTCGCCATCGATGTGGGTGCCCACGTGATTGCTGGTTTGGATGATCTGTCCGTTTGCGCCCTGACCCATGTGTGCGCCCGCGATACGTTTGAAATACTGGATCCCGAGCGGCATATAGCTTGGCCATGGCGGCGTGTGGATGCTCAGCCTCTGGGTGAGGTCATACATCTTCACTTGGCTCATCAATGTCAAAAAGTCTTGCGTATTCATTCTTTTCCTCCTGATAGGGATTCGGCTAAGGTCAGATATGCCGAGACGAATGGTTCGATCGGTGCTTGAAGGACTCCCGCGCCGATCTGTCCGATGCCCGGCTCTTTATGTGCCACGCCGGTATCGAGAAATGGCGTGGTATTGAGTTCGACCACTTTTCTGATGTCGATTCCCAGCGGTGTTCCGCGAAAGTCCAATGCCGGAATCTGATAGCTTCCGCTTTCGCCAAAGCAGATATCATACATCTTCAAGGTATAATCTAACGCATCTGAAGCGTTTCCGCCAACAAATTGCACGATTGCGGGAGCCGCGGCGATGGCAAATCCTCCAAGTCCTCCGGTCTCGGTGATGGTGCTGTCTCCGATATCCGGATTGGCGTCGGCAATCGTATATCCCGGAAAGAACAGCGCCTCCGGCACCAAGGCTTTGCCAACGAACCAATCGTTTCTACCGGCGAGTTTGATGCCAAAATCCGTGCCGTTTCGTGCCATGGCGATGGCTATACTGCTATTGGGGATGTCTTTAGCCGCGTCCAAAATCGCCTTGCAAGCCGGCATGGATAGATTGAGAAAAAAATGGTCGTTGCCGTTGATAAATTCCAGCGCGGCGGCAGAATCTTCTCTCTCGACGGAGCTGCGAAGCACCGCGGGAGCGAACTGACGGATCAGAAGCGAGGTGGCGGCACGGTTTCGGTTGTGAACTTCGTCCCCCATGTGCAAAGCTTGGGAAATGATAGAGCTCAAGTCGATCTTGCCCAATAGCTTGAGCGCGTTCTTCAATACCGGATAGAGCACTTTTTCCATCCATTTCAGGCGCGCGATCACCTCTTCTGAAAAAGCTCCATAGCGCAGCACTTTCCCAAGTCCTTCGTTCAAGGTGCAATATGCCTGATTGCCAAAGCTTTCGTTGCGAACGATATAGACCGGCATCGAGGGGGAAATGATCCCCGCCATGGGACCTACGGACGAGTGGTCGTGACAGGGCGCAAACTCGATCTCTCCCGATGCGGCAAGCTTTTCCGCTTTGGCATAATCCTCTGCCTTGCCTTCATAGATCAGCGCTCCGATCACAGCTCCGCGCATCGGACCGCACATTCGATCCCAAGTGATGGGCGGGCCTGCATGCAGGATCAGCTTTTCGTGCATTCCGGGAATCACGTTTCCCGCGATATCCAACCCGACCAGAGACGCTTTTCCTTTCTGAATGATCTCCATTGTTTCCCGGTTGGCGGCATCGATCAACTCGCTGCGGGCTTCCAAGGACTCAAAAGCCCAAAAAGGCGTTTGGGCGGGAGGATGCCAATTTATCTGCGACACCTGATATCCCTGGCGCTCCAGGTCGTCCTTGAAGCCCTCAATTCCGATGTTGATGATCGAAAGCGTTTTATCCAGTTTCATTGCTGCCTCCCGATCTCGAGGATCAGCTTTGCCGCCAGCGCGCAAGCTTCTGAATTTGAGGTCGTTACGATCGCTCCGGCATCGCGCAGACCATCAATGACAGCTTGCATGTTTTGCGGATCATTCTCGGTGCCGATCACGCTGCAAATAGTGACAATGCAGGTGTCCTTTTTGATCTGTTTCAGCATGGGAATGAGCTCTTCATGCGGCTTTGGATGGGCGCCGAAACCCAAAACGACGTCCAGGAGGATGACGGCACATTCGATATCCGTCTTTTCCTCCGCCATCTTCTTGAGCCGCAGGGCATAATCTATCATCGGATGCGGTCTGCCCACGGTAAACTCATCCGCGCCCAGGTCGATGATCGTATGCTCAAAGCTCTGCCACGCGCTGGTTAGCTGATGTTCAGATGCCAGCGGGGCGTTGCTGAACGCGTGCATGCCGGTGGCTTGATGAAAGATCAGTTGCGCTTCATAGCAGAGGGTTCCGCCGCTGAAAAGACCGCGCAGATACTTTCGGGTGGCTCTTTGAGGAAGCTGAACCAGCGAGCGGTTGTTAAATTGGTGGGCATCGAAAGCGGAATCATTTTCATGCTCCACCAGGCGGCAGGCTCTTTGTGCTGTATCGCTCAAGGTATTGGTATAATAGATATTGGGAATATCTTGCCCTGGCGGGGCGCCAAGGAAATTGACCACCCAAGGTTTGGGTGAAGTCTTCAGTTTTGCCATGATCTTTTCTATCACTTCCCCGTCCGGCAACTTGCAGATCAAGATTATCACCTCTGTGGCGGGATCATCGATGAGGAAATCAAGGCACTGCAGGATCATCAATCCGCCGATCTCCTTTTTGCCGTCGCGTCCGCCAGTACCAAAAGCCTGGGAAATTCCTTCTCCGCGTCTGTGGATATCGCAGCAGACTGCTTGCAAACCGGTTCCGGCAGCGGAAACGATGCCTATCCTACCGCCACGCACCTTGTTGGCAAAGGCGAGCGGAACTCCGTTGATGATGGCGGTGCCGCAATCTGGCCCCATCATCAGCAATTGTTTCGAGACGGCGAGTTGTTTGAGTTTCAGCTCATCTTCAAGGCTCACGTTATCCGAAAACAGCATCACGTGCAAACCGAGCCTCAAAGCTCTGAAAGCCTCGCGGGCAGCGTGTTTTCCCGCCACCGAGATCAATGCCATGTTCGCTTCCGGCATGGTTTTCATGCTGCTTTCGATGCTGGAGGGGAGTAGCTTGGCTTGCCCGGCGCGCGCTTCCGGTTTGCGGGACAAAATCTCTTTGGCGTCGGCGATCGCAGCTTTGCAGAGTTCCATGCTATCCGCCAAAATTGCGATCAGGATGGAACTCTCCGGCGCTTTCGCAAACTCCGGCAGCAGCATGTTCGTCGCTGCCAGGATCGCCTTGTTTTCCGTGCTCGCGCTGATCGCCACAGCTTCCGTGACGCCTTCTTTTGCCTTGAGCTCTTTGGAAATCGTCATCAATTTCACCGAGTCCAGATATTTGCCCTCGACGATCGTTCCGATCAGCGGCATAATACCTCCATTAAGTGTTAATATACCATGCGCTTATGAATCCTGTCAAAGTATCCGCGCCGGAGCTGGCACCGTGCTTGATCACATCCATACCGGCAGTTTCCAACTCTCCCGATCCGCCGATGGCATAGATCAATCTGCGCCAATTTTCATCCGGTCTCATCTGCATTGATTGATGCAGCAACGTATTGACCAATAGATTCTTAGCCAAGGATTCTTTGTATATCAAGCTACGGATTTTGCGCAAGTCTTTTTTTTCGGAGATTTCCCGAACTCCCAAACCCAGCAGCAAACCGATCAGAAAATCGTCTCCAGAGGGGGTCAGTCCAATGCCGCAACCGCGAAATCCATTCACCGCGGACTGAATATCCCCACTGCACAGATGCTCAAACGCGAAACACAAGTTCGTATTTACCACCACATTAAAAGGCGAGCCTCCGGGAGCGGATGCACAATCCCTCATGAGCCATGCGAGGCTTTCGGGAGCGGAGTTTTCATCCACAAGGTCTCTCAATATGGGGATATTTTCCCAAATTATCTTCGGTATCAGAAAACTCAAATCGACCCCGGATTCAAAACGACGAGCCGGATCGACGGGAATCTTTATCCGGTCATTGACAGTGATTTCATTCTCTGAGACCAGAACCCGCTCAATCGATGCTATCCCAATATCCTTCAGACAGATACGAAATGGTCCAGGACAAATGCTCCCATCCCCGACGCTGAGCACTCTCTCCTGAAAAGCGAAATTGACAACTCTGGCATGCCGAGACCAGACGCTATGAAAATCTCCGGGCGGAACCATGTCTCCGAACGAGAGCAAATTATCAACGGACTGTGCTTGAAAACTCATTTGCACAAGCGAATCCAGCCCTCGATCTTTGTCAAGCAAAGCCTTGTCCGCTATCGAAAGCAAGAAAGCTATTGACGAAAACAGCCCCGCCGCAACATGGTTCTCAGACCCGATAACTTCAATGGAGACATAATGTTAATAAATGGACAACAATATCGCAGCGTGTGGTGGGAACACATGCGGCTCAAGATGATCGACCAGAATCTGCTGCCCTTCGAATTTGGCATCATCGAATATGTGAACTATATCGAAGTGGCAAACGCGATCCGCACCATGACCGTGCGCGGAGCTCCTGCAATCGGAGCTGCAGGCGCTTTTGGCATCGCGCTGGCGGCTCAAAACGCCCCGGAGGAAAAGTTCCGCGCCTATATGCGCAGTGCCAGAGAAGAACTCATTTCCACGCGTCCGACGGCGATCGATCTCCTCAACGGCGTCAGCTACGTCTATGAAAGCACGATCAAATTCATTCCGGATATTCCGCATGCCCGTCAAGTGGCGATCCTTGCTGCAAACGAATTTGCCAACAAAAGTGCCGAAGATTGCAGAATGATCGGCGTGATCGGAAACGACATCGTTCCCCATGGCGCCAGGATTTTGACCCACTGCAACGCCGGGGCTCTGGCAACCGTGGATTGGGGGACTGCACTGTCCGTGATCCGCATGGCGCATCGCAAAGACAAGAACATCTTCGTCTATGTGGACGAAACCCGTCCGCGCTTTCAGGGAGCGAGACTCACCGCCTTCGAACTCGAGCAGGAAGGCATTCCCCACGCTATTATTTCGGATGCAGCAGCAGGTTTCTATTTCTACAAAAACGAGATCGACCTCGTCATCACCGGAGCCGACCGCATCTGCATCAACGGCGATATTGCGAATAAAATAGGCACCTATGAAAAAGCCATCCTCGCCCATGAACACAAGATCCCGTTTTATGTCGCCGCGCCGCTCACCACCTTCGATTTTTCCTGCAACCGCGGCTCCCAGATCCCGATCGAGATTCGCGACGAAGATGAGATCAAGCGTTTCAACGGCTGTCTGTTGGCAAATCCGGGTTCGCCCGCTCTGAATCCCGCTTTTGACATCACGCCCGCCAAGTATATCACCGGAATCATCACTCACAAAGGCATATACAAACCGAAAGACGCCGCCCAACTTGTGCAGGGATAGACAATGGAATCAATCACTTACGACATCCTGATCCGCGGCGGCACCATCCTCACTATGGATGATGCGATGCAGGTATTGGAAGGTTTTGAGATCGCTATTCTGAATGGAAAGATCGTCGCCCTCCAAACTGAGGGGAACTCACAAACTTCTGCGGCGCAGATCATTGACGCGCGAGGGTGCATCGTCATCCCCGGTTTGATCAATGCCCATTCCCATCTCCCGATGACCTATTTTCGAGGGTTGGCAGACGATCTCCCCCTCAATATCTGGCTGAACGAATACATCTGGCCTCTGGAAGCGAAACTGCTCAAACGGGACTTTATCTTTGACGCAGCCTTGCACGGTGCATCCGAGATGATCAAAAACGGTATCACCATGACGCACGACATGTATTTTGACATGCCAGCCATCGCCGACGCCTGTTCTAAAGCAGGTTTGCGTGCCCTGATCGGCGAAGCGATCATCGAACTTGGCGATGTTTCTGATGATTCGCTCAATTTCATCGGCAGCAAGATGATAGAACAAAAAGCTGCATATTCATCCAATCCTTTGATCGATTTCAACCTCTCCCCACACGCGATTTATACCTGTTCGCGCAAAACTCTCGAGCGCTGCGCGGAAGTAGCTCTTCAAAACGATATTCTGCTGCACATGCACCTTTCGGAATCTGATACGGAAGTGGATAACTGCATCAAGCAGAATGGTTTGAGACCGGTTCATTATTTGAAAGAGATCGGCTTTTTGGACTGCCGAAACATCTTTGCCCATGGCATCTTGATCAATGAAGAGGAGATGGAAATCCTCGCGCAGAGCCATTCCTCGATCGCCATTTGCACCGAAAGCAATCTCAAGCTCTGTTCCGGCATCGCGCCGCTCAAAGCTTATCATGACCACGGCATCAACACTTGTTTCGCGACAGACGGAGTCGCCAGCAACAACAATCTCGACCTGTTAGCGGAAATGGATATCACGGCAAAACTACACAAAACCGTCAACAACGACCCCGCTTTTCTCCCCGCCGCCGAAACGCTCAAAATGGCTACCAGAAACGCCGCCAGGGCTTTGGGAGTCTTTGACAAGCGCGGCTCGATCGAAATTGGCAAAGATGCCGATATCACAATCCTCGCCCTCGACGAACTCAATTCCCAACCGATCTACAATCCCTATTCGCATGTGGTCTATGCACTTGGCGCGCGCGCCGTGCGGGACGTCATCATCAATGGCAAAGCGGTACTCCGCGACCGCAAACTTGTGAACGTGGACGAAAGCGAACTGATCGCCACCGCCAAGCGTTACAAATCCATAGTCAGCAAGGAGTTGGCACGATGAGACCGATCAAAAACCGCAAAGCCTCCCATGACTATTTCTTCGAGCAGAAGTTTGAAGCCGGGATCGTCCTCAAGGGTACCGAGATCAAATCCATCCGCGCCGGCAAGATCAACTTCAAGGACAGCCATGCCCGCATCGTCGATGGCGAATGCTGGCTGCACAATTTTCACATCAGCCCCTGGGAAAATGCCGCTTTCTTTAACCATCAGCCGGAGCGTAAACGTAAGCTGCTCCTGCACAAACACGAGATTCGCCGCCTGTGCACCAAGGTCGAGGAACAAGGCATGACCATCATCCCCCTGGATATCTTCATCAACGAAAATGGCTTCTGCAAACTCACTATCGCCCTCGCCAAAGGCAAGAAATCCTACGACAAACGCGAAACTCTGCACAAGAAGGACTTGCAACGGGAAAAAGAACGCAGCGAGTGAACGGGGGAGCAGGTGAACAGGTGTACAGATGAGTAGGTGAGCAAGTGAACAAGTGAACAGGTGAACAGGTGAGGCTGCGCCCCCTCACCTGTTCATTGGACTGCAATGCTGTAAATTAATCTATCGAGGTCAATAACATGATCAATTATCGAGAAATCCGGCGCTTGCAGGGAATCGGACGGGACAATGTAGCGCAGCATGCCGATGCTGCGGAGGAAAAACCCCCGGCATGAGTTAGCTTATGACTTTGTTAAGTCCTTTCATTTCTTTAGACTATGATAGTGACATGTCACGCTTGGGGTGGGGAATTCCGATTCCCCACAGTTTATCAAACCATAGCCGAATCGGAGTTCGGCATTCTCAAAAAGCCCCTCCATGAAAAGGTTGAAGGGACGCAGCCTCACCTGTTCACCTGCTCACTCGTTCACCAGTTCGCTCACAAACATCTCTCATCTCTGAATAAATATCTTTACAAATTATCAGCCTCACCGGAACTATGCCCAAAAGAGAGAATTGAGAGACGATCATGAATGAAAGCAAGATGGATATCGAGGTTTTGAACGCCAATCCGAGGCGCTGCCAATTTAACCGCATCGAGTTTTGGCTGAATGGAAAACGGGTGCGGGAAGAGATTCCGCCAGCGATGACCACCCTGGAGTTTTTGCACCGGCAGCGGCATCTTTATGGTACCAAATGCAGTTGCAACGAAGGTGATTGCGGTGCCTGCACAGTCGTTTTGGCATATCCACGCGAAGGCGGGATCGTCTATGAATCGGTGAATTCATGTCTGTTCAACGCCGCCAAGCTGCATGGCAAGCATCTGATCACGGTTGAGGCATTGGGCACACCTGAGGCTTTGCATCCCATCCAAAGCGCGATGTTGGCATTTCACGGAATCCAGTGCGGCTATTGCACACCGGGGTTTGTGATGAGCATGTTCGCCCTTTTTGCCTCGGTGACAAACCCTTCCGCGGAAGGCATTCTCGCAAATCTGGAAGGAAATCTTTGCCGTTGCACCGGCTACGATTCGATCCTCAAGGCAGCACGTTTCATCGCCGACAATTATCGCTCCTCGGACATCGTTCCAGCTTGGTGCAGAGCTATCGAGGCGGAACTTCTCGCCTTTGATCTGCCGATGGAATACATTGAAAGAGAAACAGATAGGCTCTACCCCTGTCAGGCATACCATGTTCCGGCAAGCCTCAGAGAATTGTTTCTGGTCACATCTCAAAACGAGGTGCATACACTGATTAACGGCGGGACGGACATCATGGTGCAGATGAGTATCCAAAGGCGGCATTATCCCATTTTGATCGATCTTTCGCAGATCGAAGGCTTGGACATTATCTATCCACGGGAAGAAGGAATCTATATCGGTGCGAATGTAACTTATTCGCAGATAATGCGTTCTGAAGTCATCAAGACCGGTCTGCCCATCCTGATTGAGATGACCAGAAAGATCGCCTCCGAACAGATCCGCAATTTTGGCACGCTGACGGGGAACATCGCCAACGCCTCTCCGGTCGGGGACATGCTGCCTCTTTTGTTGGTTCTCAATGCCGAATTGGTTCTGGAATCCAAAGACGCAATGCGCAAGCTTCCACTCGCGGAGTATTTCCTCGAATATCGCAAGACCGCTCTGGAGGAGGGAGAAATCATCGTTGGGGTTTTGATACCGTCTTTGCCGCCCAACGTCTTCGTGCGTTGTCAAAAAGCAGCGAAACGCAAGGCAGTGGATATTTCGGCAGTCGCCTCCGCCATCTATATCAATACGGTCGATGGAATCGTCCAAGCTGCGCGGCTTGCCTATGGCGGCGTGGCGGAAGTGCCGATTCTATCCAAACAGTTCCATAAAGCAATGATAAATATGGAGTTGCAAGGTCTGCACGTGGACGCGATCGCGGATTTTGTGGCAAATGAATTCAATCCGATATCGGATGTGCGCGGTAGCGAAGAATATCGCAGGAAAGCGGTGCGCAACCAGCTTTTCGTCTATCTGAAAGAGTTTTTGGGGGTTGCACGATGAAGAAAGCTCCTTTTCACATCAGCGGAAAACTCCTGCTCACCGGAAACGCGAGATTTGTCGGCGACGAAGCTCCGCTGCCCGAAATGCTGCACGCGAAGTTTCTCTTTTCCCCCGTCGCCCATGCTTTGATCACCAAACTCGATGTCTCCAAAGCCGCAAATATCAAGGGCATCGCGCGAATCATCACTGCTGATGATGTTCCGGGTGAAAATCAGATCGGGCACGTGATCAAGGACGAGCCGCTCTTTCCCATAAGTAAGATCATGTTCTATGGACAGCCTTTGGCAATAGTGCTTTCAGAGGACGAGCGCTTGGCGGAGGCGGCGGCAAAAGAGATCGAGCTTGAGTATCAAGAATTGCCTCCACTGCTGGAAATCGATGATGCGGAAGCAGCATGCGAGTGGTATATTCCCGAACGCAAAATCGAATGCGGAGAGGTCGATAAAGCATTGATGGAAGCTGAATTCACTATTTCAGGAGAGACCAAATCCGGCGCGCAGGAACATTTTTATATGGAGACCCAGCGTTGCCGCGCGGTTCCCGGAGAGGGGAATCAGCTAACTATTCACACCGCCACGCAAAGCACTATGGAAGTGCAGGAAGTGCTTTCCCACGTGCTTGGCATCCCCGCGCACAATGTCATCGTCGAGGTTCTCCGCTTGGGTGGAGCCTTTGGCGGAAAAGAGCGCAATGCAACGATCTGGGCTTGTATGGCTGGCTTGGCGGCTTTTCTATGCAAGCGTCCGGTGCAGGTATTGTTGACAAGAGACGAGGATATGTCGGTCACCGGCAAACGCCATCCCTTCAAAAGCAGATGGAAGGCCGGATATGACTCAAGGGGAAGGATTTGTGCCTATGACCTCGAACTGATGTGCAACGGCGGTGCCTATGCCGATCTCTCCATCGCCATCCTCGAACGCGCCATGTTCCATGCCGAAAACTGCTATCACATTCCCAATGCCCGCATCCGAGGACGCGCCTGCCGGACAAATCTTCCGCCCAACACGGCTTTCAGGGGTTTCGGCGCGCCGCAGGGCATCTTTGTGATCGAATCCGTGATCGAAGAAATCGCTGATTTGCTCAAACTGGATCCGATCGAGGTCAGAAAAGTAAATCTCTATCAAAACAAAGACTTCACTCCGTATGGTCAACAAGTCTTTGAAATCAGAAGTAATGAACTGTTTGACAAGCTCTTGGCTAATGCGGATTACACGAGGCTGAAGAGCAAAACAGAGCTTTTCAACAAACAAAACCAATACCTGAAACAAGGCATCGGCTTCGTGCCGGTCAAGTTTGGCATCTCGTTCACCACCGCGCTGCTCAATCAGGGCTCTGCTTTGATTTGGGTCTATATCGATGGCAGCGTGTCGGTTAGCACTGGCGGTATTGAAATGGGGCAGGAACTTTCCACCAAAGTCGCCATCGTCGTTTCGCGCGTGCTGGGCATTTCCATTTCCCTGATCAGGATCGAAAGCGCCAATTCCCAGAGAGTGGGAAACGCTTCTCCCACAGCAGCATCCACAGGCAGCGACATCAATGCAAACGCTGCGCGCATTGCTGCTGAAAAGATCAAAACCAGCTTAACCCCGGCAGCGCGTAAGCTACTGCAGCAGAAGTATCAACAAGAATTTGAGCTGAAAGAAATCGTCTTTGATGATTCTCTCATCCACAGCGCGGAGGAGCCGGACAAATCCATCACCTTCGTGGAACTGATCCGCTTTGCTTACAACGAGCGTGTGCCTTTGGCGGCTTATGGATATTATGCCACGCCGGGCTTGTACTTCGACCGCGAAAAAGGCAGGGGAAACCCTTTCCACTATTATGTTTCCGGTTGCGCGCTTTCGAGGGTTCAGATCGATCTGCTCAGCGGCGAACATCGCGTAAGGGATACCTATATCGTGCATGAAAACGGATCGGCTTTGAGCATGGAAATCGATCGTGGACAGATCATCGGCGCCTTTGTGCAAGGCTATGGATGGTGCACGATGGAAGAGCTTCTCTTCAATACCGACGGACGCTATCTGGCTGTGAATCCATCTACATACAAAATCCCCACGGTGCGCGATATCCCCGAAAACCTGCAGGTGGAGATCTTGGCATCGCAGGATGAACACGCCAGCGTCATGGGCAGCAAAGCAACCGGAGAACCGCCATTCATCTATGGACTCTCGGTGTATTTTGCCATCCGGAACGCTTTGCGAAGTATCAATGCCGACGCGGTGCTTGGCTTTCCCGCAACTCCGGAAGCGGTTTTGAAGGCGCTTGACCGACAGTGAGAAAAGCGGTCATCGACATCGGCACCAATTCGATCAAGTGCCTGATCGCGGATCTTAATGCGGGACATATAATTCCCGTGTTGGACATAATCAGAACCACGCGCCTGGGCGCTGATCTCCACAAATCCGCAATCATCAGTCCGTCATCGATGCAGCGCAGCTTCGAGGCAATTCGTGAACTGAAGGAGCTATGCAATCTATACCAAGCTGAAAAGATCATTTGCGTGGGCGCCATGACTTTGCGGCTGGCATCAAACGCGGAGGAATTCATCCATCGGGTAAAAACGGAAATGGGCTTGGATATCATTGTCCTTTCAGGAGATAAAGAAGCGGAGCTATCTTTTCTGGCGGCGGCGGAGCTTGCTGAATATGACTCCGATGAGATCATGGTGATCGATATTGGCGGAGGCAGCACGGAGATCGCAATCGGTACCAAAAAGCAGGTCACCCGCGTCAAAAGCCTATGCTTGGGAGCGGTTTCTCTCACAACGAAGCTCCTGCACAGCGATCCACCATCTCCACAAGAGCTTGGCTCGCTGCAAAAGCAGATTCAAGAAACGCTGGAAAAGCACTATCCCGATCCGAAATCATATCCCGGCATCGGTTGCGGCGGCACGCTCACGTCTTTGGCAGCGGTCTTTCACAGCCTGAACAGCTATAATGCCCAGATCGTTCACGGGACAATGCTTTCAAGGGAAGAAATCCGCCGACAGATAGATATCTACATGAGCCGGAATCTGGAAGAAAGAAAACATATCCAGGGCTTGGATCCCCAACGAGCAGATATCATTATCGCTGGAACGGCAATCATATACGGCATCATGGAGCACTTTTCGCGCTCAGATATCACAGTCTCGGATCGTGGTCTGCGCCACGGCGCTCTGATCAAATCCGCTCTTGGTCAGCTCTAAACCAGAACAAGCTCAACCAAAGAAGAATCCGACCACTCCCGCACCCAGCAACATATAGAAAGGATTGATCTTGAAACGCATGTAGATCGTAAAACACAGCAAAAACACTCCCACCGAAAAGACATCGCCAAAGCTGCTTTGTCCGATCAGGATCATCGCCGCGCCGATCAATCCCAGGCTCAGCCAGCGCAGTTTCTGCATCACGTTCTTGAACCAGGGCTGATGTTTCAACTTCATGTAGGTCAAGGTGATAGCCAGCATGATCACCAGCGAGGGCAAGATCAGCGAAAAGGTGCAAACAACACTGCCGAGGATTCCGCCTTTTTGAAAACCGATGAAGGTGGCGGCATTGATCGCGATCGGTCCCGGAGTCATTTGCGAGATCGCGACGATGTCTGTGAATTCCGCTTGTGTGAGCCAGCCGTGCTTGATCACTGTTTCCTGTTGGATCATCGCCAAAATCGCGTAGCCCCCGCCGAAGCTGAACAATCCTATCTTCATGAAACTGAATATCATAGCCAACGGGATCATGCTTTTCTCCGCTGCCTGCGCAAGCTTTGCAGCACCGCAAAGAGGATCGTTAAAGCGATCAGATAGACGGGGCTGATAAAAAATATCGCCACCAACGCGGCAGAGAGCAGCGGAAACCAGAAATTGCCGGCATTGATCCCCGCCTTTTTCGTCATTTGGATCAGAGGAACGGCGATCAAAGCCACCACAGCAGGTCTCAAGGCATGAAACACCCGCTGTATCGCATCCAAATGCGCATAACGCGTAAATACGGAAGCGATTAGAATAATGCTGATCGTCGAGGGCAATAAAGTTCCCAAGACCGCCATCGCCATTCCGTTTCTGCCCCGGATCTGAATACCGAGATAGACTGCCAGGTTGACCGCGAGCGGACCGGGACAGGATTGCGCTGCCGCAAGACCGTCCAGAAATTCATCGTCACTAATCCACCGGCGCTTGAAACAGACTTCGTCGCGGATCAGAGGGATCATCGCATAGGCTCCGCCGATTGTGAGTGCCCCGATTTTGAAGAAGGTTTTGAATATCTGCCAGAGCATGCCTAATCCGCTATGACGTCAGATTCGATCAATGCCATCAGTTCCTCTACCAGTCTGTCCTCCGGCACTTTTTTGACGATCTTGCCGTGCGCAAAAAGCAAGCCTTCTCCATCTCCACCGGCGATGCCATAATCCGCTTCGCGCGCCTCTCCGGGTCCGTTCACTGCGCAGCCCATAACCGCAACGGTGATAGGCAGATCGGCATATTTCTGCAATGCTGTTTCCACCTTTTCGGTTAAAGCGATCAGATCGATGCGGGTGCGTCCGCAAGTGGGACAGGAGATGATATTGAGTCCTTTGCGAAGCTCCAACGCCTTCAGAATCTCTTTTGCCACAATCACTTCCTGCACCGGATCGGAGGTCAGGGACACGCGGATCGTATCCCCGATCCCTTCGGCAAGCAGGATTCCCAACGCGAGGGAGGATTTGACGCTGCCGGAAAGCAAAGTGCCGGATTCAGTGATGCCAAGATGCAGCGGATAATCGCACTTGGCGCTCAAAAGACGGTAGCTTTCCAGCATCAAGGGCACGTGTGAAGCCTTGACGGAGATCTTGATGCGGTCATAATTCAGGTCTTCAAGGATGCGAACGTGCCGCAGCGCCGCCTCAACCATCGCATTCGCAGTAAGTCCATATTTATCAAGTAGATCGCGAGGTAAAGAACCACTGTTGACGCCAATGCGGATTGGAACGCCGCGATCCTTGGCTGCCGCCACAAGAGTTTCCACGTGATTGCGCTTTTCAATGTTTCCAGGGTTGATGCGCAAGCCGTCGATGCCGCCATCCATTGCCGCCAAAGCCAAACGGTGGTCAAAATGGATATCCGCCACCATCGGCATGGAACTGATCCTCTTCAATATCGGAATCGCGGCAGCATCGTCAAGATCAACCACACTGAACCGTATGATATCGCAACCCGCTGTCTGAAGACGAATTAGTTGCTGCCGAGCTTCGCCGATATCGGATGTTCGCACCGAAAGCATACTCTGAATGCTGATCGGAGCGTCTCCTCCGATGAGAATGCCGCCAAGGCTGATCTGACGTGTTTTTCTACGCTTTATATCACTCATGTTCCAAGCGGATAGAATTGTCAAAATCTGTCAATTCTTTTCAATCGATGTTTTCGCTGTAGCGCAGGATGCCGATCCTGCGAAGGAAAACCCCTATCAACATACCATCAAATTCGCAGCATGCGGACAGCATTTACCGGTTCGCAGCATCGGCATGCTGCGCTACATTTTGCACCCCAAAAATTCGTTTCTTCCCCCTTTGCATTACGGAATCAATACGGACTCATTACGGACTAAGTCCGTATTGACTCCGTAATGCTCACGAGGAAGGATATGAATCGAACGGCTAAGAATTTGAAATTAATAGCAGTTGGATGATAATGGCAGGTTTCCGGAATTGATCCAGCTTCTGATCAATATTTTCAAGCTTGGTCAATCTTGCTTTGGCTTAAGTTAATTCACCATTTGTTTGCGTGAAAACACAAAAATGGCTGCCCCTGCCATACTTGCGAAAGCAGCCAGATAAATGGCAGCGTCGAAGTTACCATACATATCATACAGATAACCGCCGGTCGCGGGACCAAATATTCCACCGATGGCGTATCCCACAAACACGTATGGATATACGGCTAACAGATTGTCCATGCCAAATACCTTGGCTGTTTTTTTGGCAAAAAGCACGAAGTTTCCACCAAACCCAAAACCAACCAATAAAGAAAGCATTAGATAGGTTTCGGAAGTTATCGCCACATAATTGAGCAAATAAATCGCTATTCCCTGGAGAGCAAGTGAGAAAAATATGGTTAGATTTGCCCCAAGATGATCGCTAATGCCTCCCCATGAAATCCTGCCAAGAAAATTGGCTATTGCCAGGATGGATACTCCCATAATCAAAGTATTGTTGGGGACATTGTGGACTGCACCAATCGATCTGAGATTTCCGATGATCAGCAAACCTGCAAAAGTGCCTAAGAAAATCCCGATCAAGAGCTTGTAGAAAGCTTTGTTATTGATTAGATTCCGAAATTTGACTTTGTCGGATAGCGAGATGGAATCAGGAGATTTTACCATAAAAGACATTGTCAGCAGCAGCAATCCATACACCACCCCGAGTACTTTAAAAATCTCAAGGACATGATAGCCTTGCAGGAGCAATTTATTGGCAAAATAAGATAGAATTAGGGCGGCGAAACCAAACCCCGCGGTAACAATACCGGTTATCGATCCGCTTTTTTCAGGGAACCACCTTGCCGGAGTCGTGATTGATACCAGATAGCCAAAACCGGTTCCAATGCCACCCAAAACTCCAATCCCCATCAGCACCAATAAAAAGCTACCCTGCGAAAAACCGGCTATAATGTATCCGCAGCTATAGAACAGCGCGGAAATTGTGATGAGTTGGCGGGGAGACAGCTTTTCCGCCAGCTTGGCGACAAATATCATACTGACCGGAAATACGCAGATAAGAGTGCCAAATATAAGCTGCGCTTGGGCATTGGTAAATCCCACGCTGATACGAAGCTCATGGGCAAAAACGCTCCATGCGTAAACGCCGCCAAGACATAGCATAACCACAAAGCAAGCGCATGTTGAGATGTATTTATTCATCGGTGATTTCATCATTTCAGCTCAAATGCAGTTCATTGGTGACAATAATCGCGCTACCTTGGATTTTCTAGTGTCTTTTGTCCGGATACTACAATAGAATCTTCAGCCACGATGCACCGAACCCCAGGCTCCCTTTCGCAAAGCGGTGCAATGATAGTTTCTTTGCTGTGTCTGGAAGCTATTACAAGTGTTCCACCATTGAAAAATCCGTCTTTGCCTGATCTGTCAATCGCACTTGCTGCATCAATAACTTGTTTTTCAAGGTATTTCTTGTAATTGATTATTTTCTCTCTGATTTCAGGATTACCTACAGAAACTATTTGTGCCGCTAAAATTCCAGCATTCTTGCTTCCGTTTAAGGCTACCGTCGCCACCGGCACTCCATTCGGCATCTGGAGAATGGATAGCACTGAATCCCAGCCGTCTATGGAGTTTGAGGACTTGATGGGTACTCCGATCACCGGTAAAGGAGAAATCGCAGCCACCATGCCCGGTAAATGAGCTGCACCGCCGGCGCCGGCAATAATAACCTGGATATCGCGTTTGTGAGCATTTGCGGCATAATGAAACAGCTTTTGAGGAGTTCGATGCGCAGACACGATGTCTATTTCATAGCCTATATCGAAAAAATCCAATATTTCTGCAGCCTGCTTCATTATGGGCATATCCGAGTTTGATCCCATGATAATACTTACGCATAGTTTTTTCATGATTGCACCTTGATGAGTTTTTTGACTGTCAGGGCTTTTTGCAGGGCATCCTCCAAGCTTGTTGACAGTATCGTTACATGCCCCATTTTACGATTGTAGCTCGTAATTTGTTTTCCGTAGAGGTGGATTTTTACACCCTCTATCGCCAAGCTTTCGGCTATTCCCCGATACACTACAGGTCCTGTAAATCCTTTTTCTCCCAATAAGTTTAGCATCACAGAGGGCATAATTACACTTGTGCTGCCAAGCGGAAGATTGAATATCGCCCTGAGGTGTTGCTCAAATTGAGATGTAGCCACACTTTCAATGGTATGGTGTCCGCTGTTGTGGGGACGGGGAGATACTTCGTTCACATAGATATCGTCATGCTGGTCGATAAATAGCTCGACCGCCAATAACCCTTCCATATTCAATTTCTTGATCACTTCCAAAGCTATCGATTCTGCCTTTTTTGCTAAGGTTGGACTGAATCTCGCCGGGCAGAGTAATTTCTCCACAAGATTTGCCTCTTGCTCTATAATCAATTCCACAGCGGGGAAACAACGGATTTCTCCTTGTCTATTTCTGGCGGCTATCACCGATATTTCTTTGGAGACGTCGATTTTGCTTTCGATTACGGAATCACAATCCATAATATCTTTCAGCTCATTTTCCGCATTGATAATCACTACTCCCCGTCCGTCATAACCCCCTTTCCGAGCTTTCTGTACAAAAGGATAGCGGATTCGATTACAAGCTATGGCTTCAATGATCTCCGCCTTGGATTTGCACAATTGAAACGGAGATGTGATGATCTCATGATCAGCAAAAAACTGCTTTTGAGTGCCTTTATCTTGGATAATTTCGAGAACCGATGGGTCTGGGACTATCTGAACGCCTTCCGATTTCAGTTTTAACAAGGCACCAATGTTTACGCTCTCAATCTCGAATGTCAACAAATCAACCTGTTTCCCAAAATCATACACTGCTGCATAGTCACGATGGTCGCCTTGAATAAAAACCGAGGCAACACCGCTTGCCGGACAATTCTGCTCATTATCGAGGACAAAAGTGACTATATCCCATTTACTGGCTTCTTGAACCAGCATTTTTGCCAGTTGTCCACCGGCTATAATTCCTAACTTTAAACTATTTAACATGGGCAATCCTTTAACTTCTCTGATTTTGAATGCGCACCCCCCCGACTACCAAAAATCTGTATCCTATTATATTGTCAATGCATTTTGTGGCCTGCATACCCCGATTTCTGCAGGTAAGCTCCGCCAAATGCAGGCAGAAAAACCAACTCAACGTGCTTTTACATCGATCCGGCGCGGAATCATACCTCATGGATAAAGAGGCTATCGTCCAGAAGTGAATGCGATGCAAGCAATCCGGCTTCCCTTGAGAAAACCCAGGCTCCGCCACAATAGGCATCGTGCCCGTCTCTGAACATCGCTTGGATGGCGTTGACGGAGAGCACCAAACCGCCAAGCTTTGTCCATTCATCTGTGTAATAGGGTAGCTCCCAGGCATCCCACTTTGGTTGAGTTTCATCTGAGACGGGATAGCTGCGAGCCATGATGTGAAGGGACAAATCCGGTTTTTCAGCGTTGACCTGATCCGTAATCGAAGCATCGAAAAGGTCTCCACAGACGATCAGGGTCGTCTTGCCAAACTTCGTGTCCGCATACTCGACAGTGTCTCCACATGGATTGAATTCTTCGCTCATCCCGGGCAGGAGCCATCCGGGACTGATTCTGCGATAATGAATGACGATATCGCCTTTGTCGTCAATCAAAACCGCGCTGTCATAGACCTTCCCATCCGTAAGCTCCAGGAAACCAAAACAAATATGGATGCTTAGTTTTTGTGCCATATTCCGTAATGATTGGATTTCACGGGAATTGATAGCGAGGCTGAGTTTGGTATCTTTTTCCGGCACACCGGTGATGTCCAGACCGCTCAAACAGGCTTCGGGGAATACGATCAGCTCGCACCCCAGACTCACAGCCTGGACGATCTTTTCCTGCATCACCCCAAGCGCTTTGCGGATTGTCGAGTAAATAGGAAACACGCACAGAGCGACTTTCATGCCCGATCCCTATGGATGATCAGCTCCAGTATTTCCGATCCAGGGTGCGGTATTGGATCGCTTCGGAGATGTGTTGGCAATAACCATATTTAAACTTATTGACCTGAGGGTTAATTTAAGAATATCCATATATACCTTTGGGGTGCGTAAGATACAATTTGGGAATCTATATGTCGAGTTGTGGCTAATTTTTCGAAATAAGGGAATCTATATGTTGACTTCATGCGCCTATCTCATAATATGGGAAACTATGTTATGACTTTCATCAGAAAACGCTTACATACTTTTCAAATATAAACACACGATTTCTGGCATAACCGGTAATCTCACGAAGAATTCCAATTTCAACCAATCTGCTAATCAGATGATTTACAGATGCATAGTTCAGGTTCAGCAACAACTTGGCATTTTTTACGGTGATGATAGGAGACTGATACATGTGGATAATCAGTTTTCTGGCATGAGAAGCTTGTCTCCCAAGTGTCACAATCTCATTTTCCGTGTTTCTATGAAGCTCGAGGATTCTGTTAAAAGTGGTCTTCCCTTTTTCTGCCGTAACGATCACAGACTGTAAAAAGAACCTAACCCAGTGCCCCAGATCATGAGATTCCCTGACCCTTGTTAGCGCATCGTAATATGCTCCTCTATGACTGTCAAAATAATCCGAGATATATAATGTAGGTTTATTCAAAAGCCTGTTGCGAACCAGATAAAGAGTAATGAGCAGCCTGCCGATGCGGCCATTCCCGTCCAAAAACGGGTGTATGGTCTCAAACTGATAATGCATAATCGCGCATTTGATCAAGTGAGGAGTATTTATGTTTACATTATGCAGAAAACTCTCAAAATCGCCCAACATATCTGGCATATCTTCGATATGCGGTGGTATGAAAGCTGCGTCAGAAAGCGATGAACCACCAATCCAGTTCTGGCTTCTACGAAACTCGCCTGGTGTTTTATTCTCTCCCCGAACACTGTGCATTAATATCGAGTGAGTTTCCCTGATCAATCTTAGAGATAAAGGTAGTGTGTCCAATTTCTCAATAGCGAAATTAATTGCATTAACATAATTTTGAACCTCAATCCAGTCGTCCCTTTTTTCCGGCAACACCAAATCCTCATCCAAGATAACGTCTTCAATTTCCGTATTTGTCCCCTCAATGCGGCTGGATGTGTTTGCCTCTTTCAGAATATGCATCTGTATAAATAGATTAACATTGGGCACGATCAGCGAGAAAGCGTTCAATTCTCCCAAAGATTGGGTTGCTTGTTCCAGCAACACGTTGACGCGTGGATCCTCCCAAGTCCATACTTGATTGATCTTGGCAGGCAGGAAACTACTGTATTGATACTGTTTCTTGTAAACTCCCGATTTGAATTCTTCAAACTTCATGATCCCTCCCTCAGCTCCAATATTTCCGATCCAGGGTGCGGTATTGGATCGCTTCGGAGATGTGTTCGCTGCGGATATCGGCACATCCTTCGAGATCGGCGATGGTGCGCGAAACCTTGAGGATGCGGTCAAAGACCCTCGCGGAATAGCCCATTTTGTCGATGGCGTTTTGCATGAGGCGGTGGCTTTCCTCGTCCAATTTGCAGTATTTGCGCAGCAACTTTGACCCCATCTGGGAATTACAGTAGATGCCATCCGCTTGATAGCGTTGCATTTGGATGCCCCTTGCCTTGTTCACGCGGCTGCGGATCTCATTGGATTTGTCACCAGAGGGAAGGGAAGTGAGGTCTGAATAGCTGACGGTGGGGACTTCCACGTGGATATCGATGCGATCCAGAAGGGGTCCTGATATTCTGTTGCGATAGCGTTGGATGACGCCAAATTCGCAATTGCAGGAATGGTTGGGGATGTTTGATCCATAATAGCCGCAGGGACATGGATTCATCGATGCAATGAGCATAAACTCCGCGGGAAAGGTCAAACTGGAAGCGGCGCGGGAAATGGTGACCACTCCGTCTTCGAGGGGTTGACGCAACACTTCCAGCACTGCGCGTTTAAATTCCGGCAATTCGTCCAAAAAGAGAACGCCGCGGTGGGAAAGAGACACTTCTCCCGGACGGGGAAAGGCGCCGCCGCCGATTAACGCAATATCTGAAATAGTATGATGCGGGGAACGAAAGGGTCGAGTAGTCAGAATCCCATTGCGGAAAAGCTTGGCATTGCCGGCAACGGAGTGGATCTTGGTGGCTTCCAAAGCCTCGTCCAGAGAGAGTTCCGGCAGGATGGTAGGCACACGGCGCGCCAGCATGGTTTTGCCGCTGCCGGGAGGACCGATCATCAGCAGGTTGTGACCTCCGGCTGCCGCCACTTCGAGAGAGCGTTTGACCTGAAACTGTCCTTTGACATCGTGCATATCCAGCGGAAAATCGTTGAGAACCTGAAATATCTTGTCGCGATCGACGGTTGCTTCCGGAATCGTGATCTTACCCAGGATAAAATCCGCCGCCTCTCTCAATGATGTGACCGGGATCACCCTCAAACCTTCGATGATGGCGGCTTCCTCGGCATTTTCAAAAGGCAGGATCAAAGCATCGAGATTATCCCGTTTCGCGCCAATGGCGATGGGCAATACTCCTTTGACGGGGCGCACGTTTCCATCCAGAGAAAGCTCGCCGATGATGCCATATTTTTTCAAGTATTCCACCGGAAGCTGCTTGATGCTTTGCAATACGGAGATGGCGATGGGAAGATCGAGCGCGGCGCTGTCTTTTTTGATGTCCGCAGGAGCGAGATTGATGGTGAATCTGCGGATCGCAGCATCCCAGCCGGAGTTTTTGAGCGCGGCAAAGATGCGGTCTTTGCTTTCCTTGACCGCGTTTGACGCCATGCCGACGATGTTTACGTAATAGACGTTTCCGCTGCCGTCGCATTCCACAGTGAGCTGTTGCGCGTCGATGCCCACGGTGGTGTATGTGGTTACGATTCCTACCATTAGGATTTCTCCTGACTACTCAATTTTTTGCACTTTCGAGCTGCCGCTCAATCGAGCTGAGCTTATTTTACACAGGACAAAATATCTCCGAATGTGTCAATATCTTTTTCCATGAACCGTCGTTTTGACCGTGCAATGTTGACGGGATTTTTCATCTTGCACTTAAAAAATCTCACCTATAAAATCCGGCTCTTCCCCCTTTGCATTACGGAATCAATACGGACTCATTACGGACTAAGTCCGTATTGACTCCGTAATGCTAAGGAGGAAGCGCAAGATGCCGATCCTGCGGAGAAGCACGCAATGAGTCGATTTACGGCTCTGAAACGATGTTTATAGATATTAGACGGCAGGGGCGGTGCCCGCTTTGATGATCTTGTTCGTCAGCCGCGCGAGCCTTTGATTCAGTTCCGTGATGATCTTCGCCTCTTCTCCCACGCGGCTGCTGTGCCAAAGCAACAGTTTTTCCGTCCAGGCTTTCGCGGCACTGAATTCCTTTTTCTTTTCCAGCAACTTTGTGAGTTCCAGCACCGAAGGCGGATGAAAGAGCGCTGCGCTCATGGCAAAGCAGCTTTCAGCGCTTTGAAGGTCTTTTTCCTTTTTATAGATACGTCCCAGTTCAAAAGCGGTTTCCGGGCAAAGCAGGTCTTTCGCGATTAGATCAATGAGGATGTTTTTACCGATGTCCGCGTGTCCCTGGCTCAGATAAAGCTTTGCCAGAGCGTGATAATCGATGCGATGGTCGCTGCCGACCTTGACGGGAGTGTCGATGCAGTCGCAGATCAGGGCAAAAAGCGCGGCAGTGTGCAGGATGTCAAACTGGTTATGGACAAAGATTCTGCGAATCAGTTCCGGATCGCCGTTGATCAGGAATTGGAAATAGGTCTGTGGGATGTCGCCGCCTTCAATATCCAGCTCTTTGTCGCGGATATGACCCATGATATAGTATTCGATGGATTCCAGCGCGCAGGACGGAAGCTTGTTTTTCCACAGCCTGCGGGCGATGTGCAATAGGTCGAGATGCTGTTTTTCACGCAGATTCAACCACAGGCGATGATAGAGGATGCGGGATTCCAGCACGGGGATATCGAAAGTCTTGCCGTTGAAGGTGATGAGCAGGCTTTTCTTTTCCAGCAGTTCGATCAGGCGGTCAAAGGAATTGCATTCCGCCTCCGGCTCCGGCAGAAAGATCTGCTCCACGATGTATTGACCGTCGTCATAATAGCCGAGTCCGATCATAAACGCAATCGTGCCTCCGCGTCCCAAGCCGGTTGTTTCCAGATCCAGAACGAGGATGTCCTCTTTCTGCCAGGCAACCGAAGCGTCCAGCTTCGCCCAATCGAGCAAGACCCGCGGAAGTGTTTTGGGATAAAGCGGCAGCCCCTCCACCTCGGTGAACATGTCATAAGCCCTGCGCGTGGAGAAAAAGGGATGGTCATTATGGGCGGAAAAATCTCCCTCGATGGCGGCGGAAAGCGCTTCCCTGATGAGAAGGCACAGTTCCACGCCATATAAATCGCGATCGTCGTTCATATCTCTGATATCCATATAGTTTCATGTTTTCAAAGCTGCCTTGGCTGGCAATAAAAATCGTTAATACAGACCGGACATCCTGCTCTACCAAAAAAACAATTTGCGCGGCGCGAAACTTGCATTACTCTATAAATACCCCCCAGGGGTATCATAAAGGAGCGATAGATATGGAACATTGCCCTGCCGACACACGCAAGGCGCATCATCAAGATGCCTTCAAAAAGAAGCTGCTGAACCGCCTCAAACGGATCGAGGGACAGGTGCGCGGCATCCAGAAAATGCTCTCCGACAACGTTTATTGCGACGACATCATCACCCAGATCACTGCTACGCGCAGCGCCCTGGCATCAGTCGCCAAGGAGCTTTTTGAAGCGCATCTCAATTCTTGCATTCTCGAACAAATCCAATCCGGCTCTCCGGACATTCTGGACGAGCTGAAAAAGACCATAGACCGAATGACAAAATAAAAATACTGGAGCTTAAAATGAAGAAATTCATCGTAATCATTCTCGCTGCCTGGATCCTAATGCCTTTATTGGCACAACATTGCGGATACTGTGCCAAAGGCTTGGAAGCCAAATCCGCCACCGTCAGCCAGACGGACGCCAAACAAGTCATCCCCGCCGCCAAGAAAGCGCACTGGATCGATAAAGACCACTACGTCACCTACGAATGGAACAAAAGCCCCAAGATTGGAAGCTTTCTCCTGCTCGTGAACGTCTTTGACAAAAACAAAAACCGCATAACTCACCTGAACCTGACCGCGAATGCCTATATGCCTTCGATGAAAGGCTCTCACGATACCGGTGACAAGCCCATGAAATTGAACAAAAAGAACCAATATGCTATCCCCGTCTATTTCATGATGCTTGGTGATTGGGAGATCGAGCTCAAATTTAACAAAGACAAACGCCAGATTGGCAACGCCTTCGTCCAGCTCGACATCAAGTAGCAGGGAGCACACCATGACACACCATGTAATCAATTCCGGCAAAAACCGGAAGGGGGTTTTCATCGCCTTCTTTTTGATCGCAATCTTCACTCTGCTGCCTATGATCTCCGCCGCCCAAAACAACATGCTTTTCTTTGAAGCACAGGGAGTTGCCGGCTATGGAACCGCCACCGAGGAGTGGCAGTTCTATTCTCATCATCCTCACGAAGCCATGCAGAAACCATCCCTCGGCTTCGATTACGTCGGCAGAATCGGAGGCAGATCAAAAGACCTTGGATACTTCGCCGTGCAGGCTCGCCTTGCCTATGATGAAAACGAATCCAAGAGTATCCAGCCACAGCTCTATAACGCCTTTTTCAACTGGAAGGCACCCATCGTGGATATCTGGGTGGGACACAACAAAACCGCCATCGGTCTCTCCTCATATCTGGATAACCACGCTTTGCTACTTAAAGACAACTCCATGAGCGGCTTGAATTTCGATCGTGATTGGGGTGCCGGAATCAATTATGACGGGGATCATTTCAATCTCTCCACTTCCGCCACCACTGGTTCCGGGATGCCATTATACGTCGGTGAAAACCGCCTTTTTGCCATCCGTGGCGGCTTTGGCGATCTGGTTAGAGACAATTTCACCATCGGAATATCCGGTGCGGAAGGAAAGATCCTGAAAAGCATGGGCTATGAAGTGATGCACAACAACAAAAAGCACGATCTGCTCTTCGGCGGCCTCGATACCGGTTTCAGATACCTGAACCTGGAGCTCAAATCCGATCTTCTCTATGGAGAATATGACGGCGAGAGAGCATACGCTGTTTTGAAACGGCTCAGCTTGTTTCTGCTGCCGGAAGAACGCGCCGCTTTGGAAGTTCAGAGTCAATTCACGGAGCTTAAAAACGACGCAAACCAATACTTTTCTGCGGGGCTCAGCTATAGGATCACTCCCGATCTCACGCTCCGCTCCACCTATACCTATCACTATCCCGGTGAGCACCACACCGTCGTGCTTCAGGCATATTTCTATAAAGGAATAGTCTTTTAGGGGGATAAACCATGAAAAAGCTATATTTGCTCCTGCTCGCAGCACTTCTATTGATTCCGCTGAATGCTGCAGTAGGCTGCGATCTGAACGATCCCGATAAAGACGTGAAGCGCCTTTTCCCCGGTTCCACAGGCTACAAAACCTTTTACCGATCCGTCTCCAAAGAAGGCGGAAAGCCGCTGTTGGACAAAGTGGAAAAGCGCCTCGGAGACAAATTCACCGGACTCTTTGAAACGATGG
Organism: Candidatus Cloacimonadaceae bacterium; assembly: GCA_030693415.1. Lineage (NCBI taxonomy): Bacteria > Pseudomonadati > Candidatus Cloacimonadota > Cloacimonadia (SeqCode) > Cloacimonadales (SeqCode) > Cloacimonadaceae (SeqCode) > Cloacimonadaceae bacterium (SeqCode). Next base: position 47,602 of record JAUYAR010000052.1, read on the forward strand.
ACGTTCCCTATACCCTCTATGAAATCTATCGTGGAAAAACCAGTATCGGCTATATCCACGGCGTCAATCAAAAGGGGCGTTTTGGCGGATTGCAGGTCTTTCTGGTCTTCGATACCAAAGGCACTATCACAAACATGTATATGCAAAAACTCAGCAGCAAAAACAGCAAGAACTTCAAAGCCGCCGCCTTCACCAATCAGTTCAATGGTCTGTCCATCAAGGACTTTGATGCCTATGACGTCGTGAAACAAAAAGGAAGCGGCAAAGCCGCCAACATCAAAAACCCCGTCGCCAACGATGCCGATTTTCACTTCATCATGCGCGGCGTGAAAAAGAACCTGGTCCTGATGGAACTTTTCGGTTCCTGGGGCTCGCTCTAATGGAGAATTGCCATGCCAACAATAAATAAAATCGCCTATAAGAATCTGCGCCGCAAGCGCTTTCGCAGCATCCTGACCCTCTTTGGGATCACGCTTTCCACTTGGGTGCTGATCAGTCTTTTGGGCTTCAATCAGGGCTATGAAAAGTCCCTGGATAGCGACATCGACAACCTCGGATTCCAGGTCTTGCTCACCGCCAAGGGCTGTCCTTACGAAGCGGCGACCTTGATGATGCAGGGCGGAGCGGGCTTGCGTTATCTTCCTGAAACCACGTTGGACGGTCTATCACAGCATCCCGAGGTCGTGGGTCTCACGCCAATGCTCATGCAGGCGGTCTTTGATCCCATGATCGGTGAAAGCGGAGGCATCGCTGCCTACACGGGAGTCGATCCACTCACGTTTCCCGGCATGAAAACCTATCTGGAATTTGCCCAGGGCGGTTGGTTCACCGATCCCAACAAACTGGAAGCCGTAATCGGCTATGAAGCCGCGGAGCTTGAGCAGCGCGAAGTGGGCGACATCCTGTTGATCCCGGAAAAAGAAGTCGAACTCACGGTTGTGGGTGTCCTCAAACGCAGCGGCACTCAGGACGACGGCACTATCTTCGTTCCCTACAAGGCTTTGCAGACCGTTTTCGGAGTGGAGGGAAAGCTCACCTCCATCGGAATCAAGGTAGATAAGAACACGGACGTGAACGCCTTTGAAGAAAGGCTCTATAAACTTCCGGACGTCCAGGTCGTCTCCATGGCGCAGGTCAAAAGCACTATCTCCAATCTTGTGGGCACTGCGCGCATCATGGTGATGTCCATTGCCCTGATCGCCATCTTGATCGCGATGATCGGAGTGATGAATACGATCCTGATGTCCGTTTTGGAACGCTATCAGGAGATCGGCATCATGAAATCCATGGGCGCCTCGGCATGGCATATCTTCAGATTGATCTGGACGGAAACCGTGATCATTTGTCTTGCCGGAGGCATCCTCGGAGCCCTGCTTTCAGTGGGTCTCGCCGCCGTCACGGAAGGTCTGATTCGCCATATTTTGCCCTTCTCGCCCAAGGGTTCATTGGTTCTGATCGATCTGCCTCTGGTTTTGCGCTCCATCGGTATCATCGTCGGCATCGGTCTTATCAGCGGAATCTATCCGGCATACAGAGCTTCAAAGATCAAACCCATTGAAGCAATCCGCAGCAGCGAGGGGGAAATATGAACATCATCAACGCGCTTGACCTCAGCAAGGTGTATCTTCGCGGAGCCGAAGAAATCCGTGCGGTGAACAAAATCAGCATCGACATCGAGGAAGGAGATTTTGTCTCCTTCGTGGGTGCCTCTGGTTCAGGAAAAACTACTCTGCTCCACCTGCTTGGCTGTCTGGACGACCCCAGCGGCGGATATCTGAATATCGCCGGTCAGGTCGTCTTCGAAAACGGCAAAGCCATGCCGGAAAGCAAACTCACCAAAGTCCGTCGAAACTTTTTCGGCTATATCTTCCAAAAATTCTACCTGATTCCCACCCTCACCGTCAAGGAAAACATCATGGTGCCCTTCGCCTTTCACCGCAATCCCGATATCCGCATCAACGTGAACGACGTAGCCAAATTGTTAGGGCTGGAAAAACGCCTCAACCACCTGCCCAAAGAGATCTCCGGAGGGGAAATGCAGCGCGTCGCCATCGCCCGTGCCCTGATCAACAACCCCAAGGTGATCCTTGCCGACGAACCCACCGGAAACCTGGACAGCAAACGCAGCGAAGAAATCGCGGATATCCTCACCGGTTTGAACCGCGACCGCGGCATCACCATCATCCTCGTTACCCACAATCACGAGTTGGCAAAAAGAGCCGGCAGGATTATGGAACTCATCGATGGCAACCTGATAACGTAGATTGGACACCTCCTTAAACTTCACTCCATAAGGGAGAACCCGGACGGGGCTTTGGAACTTTGTATCCGAAGCCCCGTTTGCATAGCTAACGAGTGTGTCAATATGTAGCGCAGCATGCCGATGCTGCGGAAACGATGGGAACAGTTTCGCAGGATCGGCATCCTGCGCTTTCTCCTTAGCATTACGGAGTCAATACGGACTTATACTAATTCGCTTGCATAAATCCAAATTATGATTATAGTATCTCCAGAACAACAATAGCTGGAGGTACAGATGAACCGTATCCATGTTAACGACACATTGCCTGCTGAAGAGCTAAGGCATAGAATGCTTGCCAGTA
>JAUYAR010000053.1 GCA_030693415.1 Candidatus Cloacimonadaceae bacterium
AGCCAGTTGCTCAATTTTATCGCTAAATCTTCCTTGGCGAGGCTGACCCTTGATCATACGGTCAACTATCATGCTCAATATCTTCCGCTCATCCTCGCTTATATCCAATGGACCGATATGCAATAAAACATTGAGACGGGGGACCATTGTCCGTGTTGACGGACTCAACCAGCTGGTAGTAAACGCTTGTGCTACCGGTTCTTTTGCTTGTTACTGTCTTTCTTCTAATAAATATGGCTCTACGAAAAAACAGTAGCAAAAGATGTCAAGCCTTTAATTCGCCTCGTAGTTCTAATTTTGGACACTATGAGGACATTTTCAGCAATTTCGTTGTATATTTATCAATAACTTACGATTCAAATATGGGATTTTTCAAGTTTTTTTGCTCAACTTCGGCTAAGAAACTATCCTCCACGATTCTGTCAAATACTTTTTTGTCTGTTGCTTAACCTATTTGTTGTTCTTGGAAGCCCGCTGTCTATTTTTCAATGACTTACGAGCCTGAAACGACATACTTGACCAATTTCGTGCGAAACTTGGGCTTTACCAGTTTATCTGTGTCGGGAACCTGCCAAGTAGTGGTTCGCTGACTTTATCGTGGTAGGGTCAGACTGTGTCTATATAGTTCACTCCGTCCTGAAAAGCATGATGGAACCTCTCAAAGGCTTTGACCTCATCGATCTTACCCTCTAGTGAAGTGGAAACTCTCATGCAGCCGAGACCACGGGATGAAATCTCATCCGGTGATTTTGGCATCTATCCATATTGCATGGTGTTGCTGCTTTATAGCTCAAGTAATAGTTTAACCGCTGTGAGTACCGGAATCTCTCCTTTGGCGACTTGCTCTTTCAGGGGTGGAAGCGTTTGCGCGACTCCCGGTTTGGCATAAAAACTTTTCAGCACCGCCTCGGTGATCAGGGATTCAAACCACATGGTGATCTGTTCGGTGCGCCTGGTTGAGAACGAACTGTTCGTTTTCCCTTGTTGCACAAAGGCTTGGATGCTTTGCCATATCTCTTCGATTCCGGTTTTTTTGATTGCGGAACAGAGTAGGGCTTTGGTTTTCCAGTCTTTAGTAGAGGGTCTTAAGTAGTGAAGCGCGTGGTTCAATTCCCTCTGAGCGAGCTGTGCGGCAGGGATATTCTCGCCGTCGGCTTTATTTACGATGATCATATCCGCCAGTTCCATGATGCCTTTTTTGATTCCCTGAAGCTCGTCTCCGGCGCCAGCGATCTGCATCAGAAGGAAGAAATCCACCATCGAGCGAACCGTGATTTCGGATTGACCGACACCGACCGTTTCGATCAGAATGACGTCATATCCTGCGGCTTCGCAGAGCACGATCGATTCACGGGTTTTCCTCGCCACCCCCCCTAAAATCCCGCTGCTTGGCGAAGGACGGATAAAACTTTGGGGATGGCGGCTGAGGATATCCATCCTCGTTTTATCTCCCAAAATGCTGCCTTTGGAAAGACTGCTGCTGGGATCGACGGCAAGCACCGCAATTTGGTGCCCTTGTTCGAACAGCCAGAGTCCGAAACTTTCGATGAAGGTGCTCTTCCCCGCTCCCGGCACTCCGGTGATCCCGATGCGAATGGCCTTTCCGCTGTGCGGCAAGAGCTTGCGCATCAGTTCCTGACCCGGCTCGAAGTGTTTGGGAGAATTGCTTTCGATGATGGTGATGGCTTTGGAGAGCAGGGTGCGATCTCCGGAAAGAACTCCCTGAACGAGGGTTTCCGTATCATAGTGCTTGCTGCGCGGAAATTTCGCTTTCGAAACGTGATCCGGAGCCAACATGGCAGGCATCACGCTCGTGGCAAACTCCTTTCCCGCGCCGATTGGAGTCCATTCCGGCTTTCGCTTTTCATTCATCACTTTTATCCGCTGATCGAGTCGAAGAGTTTCTCCATAATGGTGTTCGCCGCCTGGGGTAGTTTCGTTCCCGGACCAAAGATTGCCGCCGCTCCGTGAGAAAGCAGAAATTCATAGTCCTGAGCGGGAATCACGCCGCCGACGATGATGAGGATGTCTTCGCGCTTGAGCTTTTTCAATTCCCCAACAAGCTGTGGCAAAAGGGTCTTGTGCCCCGCTGCGAGGGAACTCATACCGATGATGTGGACGTCGTTTTCCACTGCCTGGCGTGCCGTTTCCTCAGGAGTCTGGAAGAGGGGACCGACATCGACGTCGAAACCCATATCCGCGTAGGCGGTGGCAACGACTTTGGCACCACGGTCATGACCATCCTGACCCATTTTGGCAATGAGGATGCGCGGTCTGCGACCCTCAGTTTCGGCAAATTTGTCCGTGAGGTCTCTCACTTTTTCGATATCATCCATATTGGCATACTCGCTGCTGTAAACGTTGTTGATTAGTTTGATGCTTGCCTGATGGCGTCCAAAGACCTTTTCCATGGCATCGGAGATTTCTCCCAGAGAGGCGCGGTTGCGAGCCGCGATAATGGCGCATTCAAGCAGATTTCCGTCTTTGGATTCGGCACATTTGGTGATCGCTGCCAGGCTTTTTTGTACCTTGTCGCTGTCGCGTTCAGCTCTGAGCTTTTTCAGCCTGGCAAGCTGAGAATCGCGCACGGCGCTGTTGTCCACTTCGAGGATTTCCATGGCGTCTTCGCGTTCGAGGACATATTTGTTCACGCCGACGATGATATCCGCTGCTGAATCGATTCTTGCCTGACGCCGGGCGGAAGCTTCTTCGATGCGCATTTTGGGCAGACCGGTCTCGATCGCTTTTGCCATGCCGCCGAGTCTTTCAACTTCGGTGATGTGTGCCCAGGCACGTTTCATCAGGCCGTCCGTCAATTTTTCCACATAGTATGAGCCAGCCCAGGGATCGATCACTTTGGTGATATTGGTCTCGTGCTGCAAAAAGAGCTGAGTATTACGCGCGATGCGAGCGCTGAAATCCGTTGGCAGGGCGATCGCTTCGTCCAAAGAGTTTGTGTGCAGGGATTGCGTGTGACCCATTGTCGCGGCATGGGCTTCGATGCAGGTGCGGGTGATATTGTTATATGGATCCTGTTCTGTGAGACTCCATCCCGAGGTTTGTGAATGAGTTCTCAGCGCCAGCGATTTGGGATTTTTGGGATTGAATTGATTGATGATCTTTGCCCAAAGCACTCTCGCTCCGCGCAGCTTGGCGATCTCCATGAAGTAGTTCATTCCTTCCGCCCAAAAGAAGGAAAGCCGCGGGGCGATCAAATCTATATCAATCCCCGCATCGATGGCGGTGCGGACATATTCAAGCCCGTCCGCGAGGGTATATGCCATCTCCAAATCCGCTGTGGCACCCGCTTCGTGCATGTGATAGCCGGAAATGCTGATGCTGTTGAAACGTGGCATTTTCTGTGAAGTGTAGCGGAAGATATCGGCAATGATGCGCATCGAGGGCTCGGGAGGATAGATATAGGTGTTGCGCACCATATATTCCTTCAGAATGTCGTTTTGGATCGTGCCGTTGAGCAGTTCCGGTGGCACGCCCTGTTCCTCGGCAGCGACGATGTAGAATGCCATGATCGGTATCACTGCTCCGTTCATGGTCATCGAAACCGACATCTGATCGAGCGGAATGCGATCAAAGAGGATCTTCATATCAAGGATCGAATCCACCGCCACACCAGCTTTTCCGACGTCGCCAGCTACTCTTTCGTGATCGGAATCATAGCCGCGGTGAGTAGCAAGGTCAAACGCGATCGAAAGTCCTTTCTGCCCCATCGCCAAGTTTCTGCGGTAGAAGGCGTTGCTCTCTTCTGCGGTGGAAAATCCTGCATATTGCCTGATCGTCCAGGGGCGTTGAATAAACATCGATGGATATGGACCCCTGAGGAAAGGCGGCAAACCGGAAAGATAGTCAAGATGCTGCACGGCATCGAGATCGCTCTTGGTATAGATAGGGCTGACGTCGATCTGCTCGTTGGTCTTCCAGATCGGGAAATCGGGTTTTGCCGCTTTTCCTGATGGGGAAAAACTCGGGGTCAGGTTGGTCAGATCAGGCTTCATGCGTTCACCCCCATGCGGATCGCGATATCTTTCAAAGTCTCGAAAGCGTTGGCGCGAAGATGGATAAAGATTTCCACTCCCGCGGTACGATAGCTTTCCACCATATCCGTGGGATAACCGGCAAGGATGATCACCGGTGGTGTGGGCAAAGCCTTCAGTTCCCTGCACAGAGCGGAAACCAGCGAAGGATAGCTTTCGTCCGTGGCGCATACGCATACGGCTTTGGGTTTGGCAGTTGCGACTTCATTGACTGCTGTGACAACGCTTTCAAACACGTTCTGATTGACGATGTCAAAGGCTGCGATCTGCAAAAATCCGATGGAGAAATCCACTCTCGGTTTGATCTGTGAGTTGATCCCAAAACCGAGCATCATGACGTCCGCTTTGTTTATCGATCTGTGAGCGAGAACGGCGTCTCTGAGAGCTTCGAGATGCATCGCGGCAGATAATCTTTCCCTGGTGGGAATCGCTTCCACTTTAAGATTCAGTGCTTCGGAGATCTGTTCGATATCTGCGTTGCGCAGCCAGGCTTCGGCGATCATGTCCACGATCAAATCATTATCGGGATGGTCTTTCAAGCATGTCAAACTCTGGGCCAAGCCGCTGTCCGCTTTATTCGCTTGCCTTCTTGCTTTTGCTTTGCCCAGCCAGGCATGCACCGGCTCCAAAGCCATGAGAGGCTTTTCGGCTGGGTCAGCATACATGTTGACCCCGATGACGATATCGCGGCGCTTATCGACATTGTCAATACGCTCATTGGCAACGGCTTGGATCTCTTTATGGAGCATGCCGCCGGAGATATACTTCCTCATTCCGCCGGAGCTTTCGATCATTTGCATCAGTTTCCAAGCTTTGTGGGAAAGCTCAGAGCAGAGCGTTTCGATATAGTAGCATCCACCTGCGGGATCGACCACTTTGGAAAAATGCGCTTCCTCGCCGAGGATGATCTGTTGGTTGCGGGCAATGCGTTTGGAGAATGCTTCCTGTGCTCTCAGGTTTGAATCGAAAGGAGTGATCTCGAGGCTATCCACGCCTCCGATCACTGCTGCAAAGCCCTCCGTGGCACTGCGAAGGATGTTTACATAGATGTCGTATCTGGTTTTATTGAAAGAACCGGTCACACCGTGAATCCAGAGCTTTTGGGCTTCCTGACCGCCGCCGTAAGCCTTGATCAATTCAGACCAGAGCATCCTCGCAGCGCGGACTTTGGCGATCTCCATATAGAAATTCGATCTCAAAGAAAGCTTGAGCACAAAGCGTGGCGCGACCTGTTCGATGGTAAGCCCGCTTTCGATCATAGCGTCAAGAGTGTAAACTGCTGAGGCGAGGGCATAGCCAAGTTCCTGAACCGCGTTTGCGCCTCCGTTTGCATATATCGAGGCATCAATAAGGATGGTCTTGATCCCCGAGGCTTTAAGCTCCGCCCAAATGGTCATTTGCCTGGCAATACGCACGCCGCGTTCAGGCTTAAAGGCTTTATCCAGATAGACTTGCGCGAGCGGGTCAAATGCGAAAACACCGCTCAGATCGCTATTGGAAATGCCGGTGGATTTGGCATAGGCGCTAATGAGCGCGAGCTGGAGGATGACATTTTCATTGCCGAAGGCGAAAACCGGTATGGCTTCGAGTTTCACGCCCGCAAGCAGAGCTTTGATATCGTTCAGGCAGGAAAGCGCGACTCCGCGTTTGTCAGCGTGGCTGGGGAATTTTCCGCACAGGGAATCTGGATGGATCAGCAGATTGACGCAATTCAATCCGCGAAGAAGCTCATCGAGCAGTTCTTCGTTGAGCATTTCCAGATCGGGGTTATCCTGCAACTGGGCTACCAGCCAGGGCTCTGAGGTGTATCCATCCGGTTTCGAACCTCGTTGATAGGGCGGCTCGCCAGGCAGAGCTTTCAGAAACTCCAAATGTTCAACGTCTTCTCTGCGGTAGATCGGTTCAAGCGTGATCCCCTCGTATGTTTTGGCCTTCATCGCTTTGTCGAAATCCGCACCCTTGAGGGTCTCCTCCACCGCTATTTTCCATTGATCAAAGGATGGCGGAGGAAACTCGGAGAGTAGGTTCAGCTCGACATCTTTGTCATGTTCCACTATGGATCTCCTTGTATGTTATATAGTTATGATTTGATCAGCGCTTCCACCGGCTTCATCTTGTATGGCGAGCCTTGTTCGATGGCGTCCAAAATCGCGCCTCCGCCAGTGAAAAAATAGTATCGGGGATCGTCAACCGCTTTGGCAAAAACTTCAGGCAGCAATTCCTTGAACTCCTGAATGGTGTCGCCTCCGCCGAAAAGCTTCGCGGCAGCAGGGTTGGCGTCGATCAGTTGATACATGCTTTTGGTGCCATCGACGAATAGCAAAGTATATCCCATCACGGCATTTACGAAGATAGCAGCACTGCTCGCGAAGATAGATTTGATCTTGTCAATCTCAAAAGACTTGGGCGAAACGTCGAGAACAAAATTCAATTCCGTGCCAGCTTTCAGGTCTTTGATATCGCGAACGCGCCAGCTTTCATTATTTTCGATGGAGTCGCTTTCAATGATAAATGGAAGCTCTACGATGCGGTCTTCATAGCCTTTGACGTCACTCAGGAATTTGTGCGCCATCGCTATATCCTCAGAGCCTACACCTTTGATTCTGATGTCATATTTGACGGCGAGATAGGCATTGTAGATCACGCCTCCGAGCACGAGCCGGTCGCAAATCTTGATCAGTGAGGAAAGTGGACCGATCTTGGTATCGAACTTCGCGCCCGCCACGATTGCAAGAAAAGGACGATCGGGATCAAATATCTTGTTCAGGTGCGCGATCTCTTTCTGCATCAGCAATCCGGCGTAGGAAGGCAGATAACGCGTGACCCCCAAAGTGCTGACGTGAGCTTGCCAGGAACCGAAAGCGTCGTTGATAAAGACATCGGCAAAGGCTGCAAGCTTTTGGGCAAGATCGTCAGCGCTAATATCCTTCGCCTCTTCACCCTTGAACCATCTGGTATTGGGCAGATAGACAAAATCGACCTCTTTGTTTTTGAGCTTTTCCACACCGATGGCGATCGGCTCGAGATCTTTGATCCCATCGTCTCCATCTGCATGGCACTGAGGGATATAGCCTTTGAGCTGGAGTTTTTCTTCCAGATAGTAAACTATCGGCTCGACCGCGTCATCTTGGTCGATGGTAATGATTCCGGTCTTTTTGTCGTAGGGTCTGCCCACATGACTCATCAGAATCGGCAAACCGCCTTGTTTGAAAATGCTCCGCAGAGTGCTGAGGGTGGCATCTATCCTCATGCTGTCCTTGATCTTGCCTTTTTTCACAACATTGTGGTCGAGGCGCACGAGCACGATCTTGTTTTTTAGATCCGCGTCCAACATGCTGGAAACCTGTGCATTTAGCATAATCATCATCTCCTTCGATCAAACATAAGTTCTTATGGTATATTGATTTCCCTAAAGCCAAGACGCATCCGGCAGGAGAAATCCACGTGCAAAAACATCCTATTTTCTCTTTGTGGCAAAATCTTGATTTACGTCAAGGATTTTCTTTATTTCTTCTTGCGCCTAAACTCCCAGGGAGGAATCGGATTCTTGTCCGCCCATAAACCCACACCATTACTACGTGCTGTCCTTTCCATCTCCGAGAGGAGTTTTTCCTTGTTATACTGTTTGTAATGCCATGCCAAACCCGCTTTGAGCAGTTTGTGGTTGAGGATCATTCCGTTTGGAGCGTGCACCACTCCCAGATAGCGGCCGTAGCGGTCTTTGGATAGAAAGATGATCTTCACTTTTTTTCCAAATACCATATCTGACGTAAACTGCTTTGCCCGGTTTCCATAGGGCTGGCTTTTTTCCGGACAATCAATTCCATCCAAGCGGATGCGATAGCTGATTTTGCCTTTCAATACCGTGATCGTGTCTCCATCCTGAACCGCGATCACTTTGCCGGTGATCTGTTTGGCATAGAGGTAGCCGATCATCAGGATTGCCAGCAATAGCATTAGTTTTCTCATCTTCCACTCCCGATAACCAATCCATAATAAATGGCAAATCTGTCAATTGCGAAAGCCAAAACAAGCTGAATTATTTCGATTGTAAATGCAGCAAGTTCCACCCTTACAAAAAAAACCTTGTAAAAAAACAAGGCTTGAAAATAATGGGTTTCTCAGATAAAGAATTTGACCCATAGTGGAGGAAATAAATGCTTGATAACCTGAGAAAGAAACAGAAACTGATCGTCTATATAGTAGCCGGAGCCTTCATCCTGACGGGCGCCATCGGCGGACTCACCGGGATTTTTGCCGGTGGAAATCACTTGGCTAAAGTGAACGGACACAAGATTACTCTGGAAGATTATCAGAAGAAAATCGCTGAATATTATGAGCGCTATTCTCAACAAGGACAAAACGTAGATGACAACATGCGCAAGCAGATCGAAAACTCGGCTTGGGAAGAGATGGTCAACGAAGTCATTTGGACACAGCAGATTAAGAAACATCGCATCAAGCTCAGCGAGGACGAGATCCTCACCGAGATGCAAAACAACCCGCCCCAGGAACTGATGCAGAACGAAAGCTTCCAGACCAATGGACGTTTCGATCGTAGTAAATATCTGGAAGCGCTTAAAAATAATCCCCAGTTCTTTGTGATGATGGACGAGTATCTGCGCAACTACCTTCCCCGCAAGAAATTGCAGGATAAGATCAAGAAAGATGCAAATATCACTTTGGACAGCCTCAAGGTCGAATATGGAAAAGATACAAACACCGTTAACGGCAAAGCACTCTGGTTTGATTTTAACAAAGCCGATTCCGTCTTCGTGAGTGATGACGAAATCAAGAAATACTATGACAAGAACAAGGAAGACGAATTTAAGAAAGGCCCCGCCTCCCGCATCAAATACTTAGTATTCGAGATGAAAGCGTCGGATGATGATTTCAACTCCATCAAGCTCGAAGCAGACAACATCTATAAGCAAGCCATTGGAGGAGCAAACTTTGCAATGCTTGCGGAACGCTACAGCGAAGACCCAGGAAGCGGCAAACAGGGTGGTTCACTGGGTGTCTTTGGCAAGGGACAGATGGTGCCCGAATTTGAAAAAGCCGCTTTTGCCCTCAAACCGGGGGAAATATCCAAACCAGTGCGCACAAACTTCGGTTGGCACATCATTCGTTGCGATTCAATCGCTACCGCGACCGCGGACAATTATCAGATCAAAGCCAGCCACATCCTTCTTTCCGTGAAGGCATCGGACAAGACCATCAACCAGATTCGCGACAAAGCCGAAGCCAACAAGAAACTGATCGCCAAAAAAGGCATCGACGTTGCTGCCAAGGAATTGAAAATGGAAGCTGCGAATTCCGAATGGATGCCTCACGATTCTGAAGATATCCCAGGAATCGGCAAACTTCCAGCCCTCAAACAATTTATGATCAAGGGTAAGGAGAAAGCCGTTTCCGATCTGCTGACCGATCAGCAGGGACGTCTCATCCTCGCTCAACTCACAGACAATAAAAAAGTCTATTATGAAGAATTTGATTCCGTCCGTCTGAGGATCAAGTATCAGCTCGAAAAAGAAAAGAAGGTCGCCAGCGTCAAGATCAAAGCTGAGGACTTCCTCAAACGCGTTCCTCAGGAAAACTATTTCCGCGCCGCCGAAGTCGAGGGCTGGAAAATCGTTGATTTGAAGGGACACAAAGAAGGCTCCTTCATCCCCAACGTCGGAACCAGCCCAGAATTTACCAAAGCCGCCCTGGCGCTCAAGACCGGAGAGTATTCTCCTTTGGTGATCACCAAGGAAGGTCCCTTCGTCATCTTCGCCGAAGAGCGCAAAACACCTGATATGAAAGCTTTTGAAAAGGATACAGCAAAACAGGACGAGATTCGCAAGCGTCTTGAGGAAGCCGCCTTCAACCGTTGGTATCAGGAATTGCGTAAGAAAGCAAAAATCATCGACAATCGCGCCAAGTTCGGTATGTTATAAATTGCCATGAGCAAATTGATGTCCAGCGTTAGCGGGGTTCGGGGTATCTTCGCGGATACCCTGAATCCCGCAGTTGTTTTACGCTATGCCGCACGTTTCGGCGAGCTGCAAAAAAGCTCAAATCCCCGTCCAATGATAGTCGTTGGCAGGGATTCCCGCACCACTGGAATCGCGGTACAGCATGCTGTTATCAGTGCTCTGATCAGCGTCGGCTGCGATGTCATGGAGATCGGTATCGTCTCCACTCCGACCGTTCTGCTGTGCGTGAAAGACCACCAAGCCGCGGGTGGAATCGCCATCACCGCATCGCATAATCCGCCTGAGTGGAACGCGATGAAGTTTGTCGATAACGATGGCATGTTTCTTTCCCCCGAGCGGGCGTCGCTATTTCTTTCCTCTGTAAACGAAGATATCACTTGGGCGGATTGGGAAAACATCGGCACCCTCATTCGCTATAAACACGCAATCGACGATCATATCGACGCCATCTTAAAAATCCCTTATCTGAATATCGATCAGATCAAAGCTGCCGAATTCAAGGTCGTGCTCGATTCCGTCAACGGTGCCGGAGGTCTGATTTCGCCTAAGCTATTGACCGCTCTCGGCTGTGAAGTGATCGAGATTAATTCCGCTCCCACAGGCATTTTTGCCCATCCGGCAGAACCGCTCAACCACAATCTGACACAACTCGAAGCCGCAGTGAAAGAGCACAACGCCGATATCGGTTTTGCCACCGATCCGGATGTTGACCGTCTTTCGATCGTGGACGAGACCGGAAACTGCATCGGCGAGGAGCTCAGCGTAGTCCTGGCACAGCTTTTCGTTCTCCCCAAAAAGAAAGGAGACGTCGTCGTCAACCTCAGCACTTCAATGCTTTCGGACGACATCGCCAAACGCTTTGGCGTGAAACTTCACCGCAGCAAAGTCGGAGAGGTCAACGTCGGCAAGCTGATGCAGGAGATTTCATCTCCTATCGGCGGAGAAGGCAACGGCGGAATCATCTGTTCTGAAGTGAATTACACGCGCGACGCCATCGCTGGGATGGCTTTGATCCTTGGGCTCTTAGCTGAAACCGGAAAAAATGTTTCAGAGATCGTTTCCGCACTGCCAAAGTATTATTTTGCCAAAGATAAGATCACCGTCGATCCTAAGTGCATGGACGATATCATGGCAAAGATTCCGCATCTCTTTGGCGGATACGATCTTGACACCAGAGACGGCATGAAACTCACCGCCCCGGACCACTGGATTCACATCCGCAAAAGCGGCACCGAACCGATCATCCGCGTCTATGTGGAAAGCGATTCATACGACAAATCACAGGAACTCTGCAAGATAGCTATTGCCAAACTGCAATTCTAATTGATTGCTTGGGAGGATAACTCTCTTGGGAGTCTGTACCAAACAGCGGGAATAATGCCACGCTATTTTTTGCATCGAGAGTGTGCTTAAATACGGTTTTGTTTATCGTTTGTTGGGGTTTTTTGTGTGGTGTTTCAGTTCCATTTTCATTTCTCCAAGCCTGCTCCAATGTTACCAATATTGCCAAACTTCGCTCCATCGAAACATCGCTTCGCTCCATCGCAGCATCGGCATGCTGCGCTGCATCCTCACGCCCCACTGCGTCAATCAAGCGTTAATCAAGCGTTAGTTTTATTACGCTTGATTAACACTTGATTAACGCTTTGGAAAGAGGAAGGAATTGTAAACGACTGATAATAAAGCAAATAATGAAGCAATAGTGAAACAATTTTGAGCCTGTTTGATCTTTCACTCCATCACGCGTTCCATCACTCGTTTAACTCGTTTCGAGTGATGAAATCCGTTGGCAATCGAGGCGACTATCTTTACGAGTTTATCAAACATCAACGTGGAAACTGCATTACTTGATAAATAACAGGAGGGATTCTGATATTGATGTGACCGCTCCAGCATCAACATGCTCATTAAGCGATACTTAAACTATGGATTGCTATGTCTTTTTGTTATTATGGTTTATGTGATATCTTCAATGATGCTGCGGATCACCCAACTCGCGGCAGTCATGCCCATGATTGCGGGCATGTAGCTGATCGAACCAATGGTTTTGCGTTGCCTGCCACGTTCGATGATGATCTCGTCCGGACTGTCGATATCTTCTTCCGGCAGGATCGGTAGTTCAGAAGAATAAACGCAAGGAAAATCTCCGGTGATGCCTCTGCGGCGCAGAAACTTACGAACCCGGCGCGCAAGAGGACAGTTGATGCTTTTGCTTAGTGGGGCAAGGTGGATTTTGGAGGGATCGAGACGGTTGCCGGCGCCCATCACAGAAATGATATTAAACCCTTCACGGACAGCGTGTTCGAGCATTCCGATCTTGGGTCCGAGGCTGTCGATGGCGTCGATGTAATAATCAAAGTCTTTCAACAGTTCCGCTCTGTTTTCGGCATCGATAAAGCTCTGATACGTTATCACTTCCGCGCTTGGATTGATTGCCAGAATGCGCTCTTTCATCAGTTCCGTCTTGGCTTTTCCGATCGAGCAAATTAGAGCGAGAATCTGACGGTTGAGATTGGTCTCTCCCACCACGTCGAAATCGATGATTGTAAAGTGCCCGACCCCTGCTCTAACAAGTGATTCCACTGCGTAGGATCCGACACCTCCGAGTCCGATCACGCAGACCCGCGTTTTCGCCAAGCGTTTCAAAGCCTCCGCACCGATGAGTAGCTCCGTTCTGGAAAAGCTGTGAACGCTCAAAAGAGCTCTCCAAAAAGGTGTTTGGCAGAGATTTCCTGCATGTCCAACAGAGCTTCATCCGTTTGTCCGCTAAGCTTTTGGGTTGTTTCAAATACGTCAAGAAGACGCAAGAGAGGATTGCTCTCGCCTGCTTTGACGTAATATTGGATGATATCCGTTTCAAAAAGCATCCTGCCATGTCTGATCATGCGTTTCAAGAGCTCAAGCTTGTCGTCCACGAGGATGCGGGAACTGATGGTGAAAACGCTGTCCAGCCGGGCGAGCAGTTCAAAGCCTTCGAGGGATCCCGCATAGCCGTGAACGAGATATTTGAGATCATGGTTCTTGAGTATTTCATACGCCTGCTGCTGATGTCCAACGATATGCAGGACTGCCGGTATTCCATGCTCCGCCGCAATTATCAGGTTTTCTTTGAAGGCTTTTGTCTGGTATTCGATATCGGGATTTCCGCGATCCAGTCCGATCTCGCCGACCGCCCATATACGCTTTGAGTAGGCAAGATGATCGATCTGAACAATATCCAGATCGCACTCATCGAAATTGGGATGCATACCGGCACTGAAGATGAGATTGTCGAAGGGGTATTTCAGGTAAAAATCAACCTCGCTGCGTCTGAGCGCGGCGGATACGAAACGCGTAATTCCATGACGGGCAGCCTCTTCCATCAGATCTGGAAGGTTCATAACCTCGCTCAGATTGGCAAGATGGCAATGGGCGTCGATCAAGCTCATTTTGCCAGCTCCGGGATCAGCTTAATAATCTGTGCGGCAGCGCGTTGTGATGCCTTGCCGTCAAAGGCGTCGAACATGATGTGATTAGCTTTCATTTGTTTGTCCTTTAGATGCTCAGGGGCGTTCAATAGCGTTTCAATTGCTTTCTCCAGTTCGTTGAAAGAGCTTATCGGCAACGATATCATGGAGATAAGTTCCTCGATTTCATCCAGACTGCGCTTTGCTCTTTCCGTCTTAAAAGTGATAATCGGCTTTGATAGCGCGCTGAATTCCGCCAGCAGAGAGCTCGTGTCGCCAATGCAGACGTCCGCCAGCATGATATATGGCAAGAGATTCGCGTCATGGATAAGATGCACTCCCTCAGTCGCTTCAATCCGTCTTGCAATGCTCTTCTCAGTCCATGGATGGAGGGTCACGAGAATATTGTAACGTGCCGTAATCGTATGCAACCGATTGTACCAATTTTGCACTGCCGACATCCCGCTTTTGTCCCAGGTGGCGGAAAAGAGCAGAACCGGCTTTCTATCATCGAGTTGCAGCTTTTCTTTCAGCCTATCCAGATCGCTTGGGGAGATGCTTCCATCACGCATGGCATCCAATCTTGGAAAACCTACCGCTTTGCCACAGTGGACTCCAATCTCCTCCGCTGCCTGCAAATCCGCCAAACTGCTAAAAAGATAGAGATCAAATCGGTTATAGTTTTTCGCCATGGTCATGCGTTTGAAGTGATATGGTCCGTGGCGCATGCCGATCTTGACGATGGGTGAACAGGGAAACTTGTGCGTGGCGTGGCGGCACATGATCACTGCTTTGGGAAACGACGGCATTTTGCCGAAGGGGATTTGCTTGCGCTTGAGGATAGCGATCAGCTCTTTGTTCCGTGTAATGATCAAGGTTTTTCCCAGGTGCTCCAAAACGGGGCTAATACTATAATAATCAATGAGTTCCTGGCAGTAAACAACCACCGGCTCGAGGCTGTTCAAGATACGCAAAAGGTGCCAGATCAGAGAATAGGGCAGCCTCAGAAGGGTTTCGCTAAACACCATGATCCCGCTTTCCGGCAAGGATGAAATTGTGCAAGCCATAGGCAAGCGTCTGCTGAAGATCGGAAGACTGGGAGACAAAGCTCCATCCACCGTCCCGTATCTGATAAAAACCCTTGCTGCGCACTATGGCGGCAGTGCCAAAATGCAGAGCCTGAAACTCGAACAGGTAGTTTTTCCCATTCGCGTTGCCGATGTCGATGGATAGAAAAGGGCTGGAAAACTTCTCATAAACCGAACGCGCAAAATCCAACAAACCAGATGGAACTTCAAACTCGAAGACGAACTTTTTCGTTCCGCTGGCACGGAAATCGGCACCTTTAATCAGGCGTTTCATTACGTAAAAACGGTCTCGCACAACGATCACCCGATAGTCGCAATCCAGCGCGGGAATGAACTCTTGCAGCACGAAAGCGCAGCCCGGGACCATGTATTCCATCCAGTCCGCTGCATCTTTTTTAGCTTCGAAGCCGGGGTATCCATCGAAGCGTTTATACTTTCTGAGGTGCTTTCGACGCAGCAGATCGATCTTCTCCAATAGCGATAAACCGGGGCTGAGCGCAGTGATTCTCTTCTTCAACACCGAGGCGTTTTTGCATAGATACACGCCCTTACCGTTGGAACCGGAGGTCGTTTTCAAAACGATGGGATAGGTGATGGGATAGCTATCAACCTCTTCGGCTTCGCTTAAATACCAGGATCGCGGTTCAAGGATGCCCAAACGTTTTTTGTAAAGCTCCGCAAAACCTTTGTTTTCATGACAATAGAGCAGGTCGAGGGAGGGAATGATCGTATTTGTTTCGCTCAAACTGAGCATGATGTCTTTGATGTAAGCACGAAGATGTTGGCGTTGGCTAAATGTATAGAAAATAAACTGGTTCGCAATTGGAGGATTTGCTTGTCCCAGATGATGAAACTGTTTCTCCAAAACTCGATATCCGTACTTTTCCAATTCGTCCACAAACTTGGCGGTATCGATCGAAACCCACGGCTTGCGGGATTGACCGATGAAATGCTTCCCGCTGGTGACCAGTAATATCTCTGTGCTCATGAAAGCTGCTCCAAGGCGCTTGTTATCGTTCTTCCGATCTCGGATTTAATTGATACAAACGTCATTCTTCGTTTTTTGCCGCAGGACAAGCTCAACTATTCTCTCACATTCTTTTTGAGCTGAGGGATAATCCACACTATCTATACGCCGGAAAACGCCATTGGCATCGCGCAGTTTGGGTTCGACATAACCATGCTTGCCATCGTTTGGCGGAGTCCAGTGTGAGTGGTAGAAATGACTGAAGATGCACATTGTCGGAAGCCCCGCAGCTATCGCTAAATGACGTGGGCCGTTATCATTACCTAAATACATATCGGATAGCTCAAACAATCCATATAGCACCTGAAGAGAGTCTATCCTGTAATCTGTGTTTGGCTTGGGGGATTTCATCATGGACAGTATTTCATCGACCATGTGTCTTTCCCCCGGTCCCCAGGTAAAAATAAATTTACAATTGTACTTGTGATACAGGTGATCACATAAAAGTGCGTAGTTTTCGGCTTTCCAAGCTCTATAACTTGCCTTGGATACCGGAGACAAAGCAATCACCAGATCGCTCTTCCGATAACCGAGAGATTCATAAATTGCTCTTGCCCTAGCTCTTTCATCTGGTGATATAAACACTCTGGGCTCGGTAGGCGACATGTTTGGCGGCAGCAATCTCTGAACGAAACGGAACTTTTCATAAGCCGCATAATTTGCGACATCTACTTCTTTTACCAGCTCGGTATATGCGGAATTCCTACGTTTGCCGCGAAACGAGATTTTGTTCTTAGCCCTTGTCACAAAAGACA
Organism: Candidatus Cloacimonadaceae bacterium; assembly: GCA_030693415.1. Classification (NCBI taxonomy): domain Bacteria; kingdom Pseudomonadati; phylum Candidatus Cloacimonadota; class Cloacimonadia (SeqCode); order Cloacimonadales (SeqCode); family Cloacimonadaceae (SeqCode); species Cloacimonadaceae bacterium (SeqCode). The sequence goes on from JAUYAR010000053.1 coordinate 16,347, forward strand.
TTAAATAAGTGCGAGGGTTCTTTTGAAAATCGACAAGGATATCATACTTTCGTTTCCTGAGAGAAAGCAAAAACCGTAAATGCTTCAAGAATGGAGTCTTTTTTTTCCAGACAATCAGCCTATTTATGTCCGGATGATTATCCAGGATTGGAGAAGCAGCGCTGCTGGTCAAAAAGGTGATCTCGGCAAGGGGATGTGCTTTTCTGATTGCACTGAGAGCCGGCTCACACATTAGTGTATCCCCGATCGCGGATAATTGAATCAAGATGATTTTATCTGCTTTCATGGCTCCACAATTCCTTTAGATACAGAAATTTAAGGAATACACAAGAGGCACCCAAAGCACAAATAACGAAGCCCTGCATGCCATCCCGCCACCCTCCGTTAATAAGATAATGACGCAGAAATTTGCCACCGGGGCGTAAAACGAAGTGCCACCAATAGGCTTTTTTGTTGTTGTCATACATGTCCTGAGCCTGCCACATTGCATATTTACTCGCTTTGCTAATGTGCTGCGAAAAGCTTGCTATAGGATTGTGCACAAGGTAGTATTTCCGCGCGATGTATTTTTTGTTATCAAGGCGGATCGAAGCATGGACACGAGTGTTTCGCCAATATCTTGTAGCGATATTTGTGTGCACCAGACGCTTTCCATAGCTGCTTAAATAATCCTGGTGAGTCAAGAGCTTGCCCATAAAAATAGTGCGCGTCATAAACAAATAACCGTCATGCTGAGTATCCGAACTTTGAAGGATAGAAAGGATTTTATCCCTTAGATTTGGAGGACAGTATTCGTCCGAATCGATGATAAAAACCCATTGGGTCTGTACATGACGCATACCCCAGGTGCGTTGTTCACGGGCATTTGTATATTGATGCTGATGAATGATTACATTCTCGTATGCTTTGGCTATGTTTAATGTGTCGTCTTCGCTAAATGAATCGATCAATACCACACTATCACACCACTGAACGCTTTCCAAACATGCTTTGATCGTGCGTTCGCTGTTCTGGGTGAGGACAAATGCACTGACATCAAGCATGAAAATCGCTCCGGCATTGGTCATAAAAATCAAGCAAATCCCGAATCCGATGCTCCATGCTATATTCCTCACGGATGGCAAGAACAGCATTAACCAGTCTCCGGTAAGTCTCTTCTGTGGAAAGCGGAAGATCGTCAAGGCTCGAAAGCAGGCAGCCTATTTCGTGGCTTTGAACAAACTGTACGATCTCGTCCAGGCTGTCCTGAACAAGAATCGGCAAGCCGGCGCAAAGGTAGTCGAAAGTCTTGTTGCCAAAGGCATAACGGATGGCGGAAAGCTTGGCGGCGATCGTGTCCTGAAACATAACCAAGCCATAATCCATTGCCGAGATCGTTTTGATCAGTTCAGTGTAGGGCAGTTTCTCGTGAAAGATAACTACTTCCAGAGCTTTATAATCTTCAAATCCTTTGTTGTTATTCGGAAAGAGGTGGATCCTGAATCTTCCGGGATCAAATTGTTTCAGTTGCGGTATGATATAGCGATGATCGCTCTTCTTTTCCGCAAGGCGTCCTTGATAGACCAGATGCGTCATTCCGTCTTTTGAGGAATGCTTCGGAGCCATGTCCGCCAGCTCTAATAGTTGTGATTGGGGAAAATAGTTGCCAAAGACCAGCCGCCTCGAAACGAAATTGTAATGCTTCATGGCTTCGCGCAAGTAGAGAGCCGCGGGATAGACGACTCCGTCAGATTCCTCGTTACAGATTCGCTCGGCTTCCTTTTCACGACGGCTGAGCCGGTGTTTGAAACTCATGAAATCATGACAGTCATAGATGACCGGAACACCCGGTTTTGACCTGATGAGTTTCGCGCAGAGTGTATCCGGCTGATTGTGAAAGTGGATCAGATCAATCCGCAGGTCGAGCACCATCTTTTTGACCTTGCCTACAATACCAAAATACCGTGAAAAGCGGGTAATGCTTTTGTAGAAGTGGTCTCCTCTGCCATAACCCTGATGGGGACTTTTGCCTTTGTGGAGCAGATGGACACTCGCACCGCTGCTCTGCAAAGCCTCTGCATATTTGATATTTCTGATGCACGGTGAGCTGTCCTGAACAAAGAGGATATTCATCGGAGGGATGGCCTTATCGGCAGTCTATAATTCCGAAACTGCATCTCGTGCAACTTGCTGTATCTCGGACAGCTTGTCAGCAATTCTTCATGTGACCCGATGCCCACCACGGCACCCTGTTCCAAGACGACGATCCGATCGGCTTTCATTACAGTGGAAAGCCGATGGGCGATCATGATCACCGTGCGGTTTTGCGTGGCGGCTTCGATCGCCTGCTGCACTTTTTGTTCGCTTTCGGTATCCAGCGCGGATGTCGCTTCGTCAAAGATGAGTATGGGCGGATCTCCAACGATCGCTCTCGCTATGCAGAGCCGCTGTTTCTGTCCGCCCGAAAGGTTGGCGCCTTTGGTATCCAGCATTTCATCGTAGGTATTGGGGAAATTGAGAATAAATTCCTCCGCGTACGCGATCTTTGCGGCATTTTCGATCTGTTCATGCGAAACCGCTTCCAGAGTGCCATAAGCGATGTTTTCACGGATGGTTTTGGTGAAGAGGATGCTGTCTTGAGTGACCACTCCAAAGAAGCGGCGTAAGTCCATCAGCTTGAGATCGCGGATGTCTGTGCCGTCGATTTTGATCGCACCGCTTTTGACGTCATACATACGGTTGAGCAGATTGGCGATAGTGGTTTTTCCACCACCGCTGGCGCCAACAAGCGCGATCTTTTCACCCTTGACGATCCTCAGATCGATTTCGTGCAGGACGGGGTTGCTTTCTTTGTAGAAAAAGCTCACTTTCTCGAAGACGATATCATGCTCGAAACTCTCTTTGGAAACGGCATCTGCTTTGTCCATGATGGAAGATTCATGATTCATCACCAGGGATATGCGCTCCAGGGAAACGAGCGCCTTCTTGATCTCGGAGTACATCTGCGTGAGGACTTTGAGCGGATGCAGCATGGAAAATAGCGCGAAAAGAAACGCTGTGAAATCCCCCAAGGAAAAGGTCGAACCAGTCGCCAGCACCATCTTGCCGCCAATGATGATAACCACCACTCCGGTCACTGCGGTATTGATTTCCGAGATCGGAACATTCAGCGATCCATAGACCTGAGCCTTTCTCCACATCTTTAAATGTCTGCGGTTGATTTGATTAAAGTTCTGATACTCGCTTTCCTCACGACGGAACGCTTTCACGATCTTCATGCTGTTCAGCGCTTCTTCCACTGCGGAAAACATCGATGAGAGCTGTGATTGAATGCGTCTCGAATATTTCTTGATCTTATTGCCAAGATAGCCAACCGTGAGCGAAAATACCGGCAACACGATGATGCTATAGACAAAGAGCCCGGAATTGAGCATCATCGCGATGCGCATATAGACGAGGATGGTGACGATGTCCCGCAAGGCTTCAAGCAGGGCACGGATAAACTGTTCGCTGACGATTTCGACGTCGTTGACCATACGCACAATCGCATCGCCCACTTGGTTTTGATTGTAAAACTCCAACGATTGGTTCATATAACGCATAAACATCATGTTCCGTACGTCGCGGATGGTGCGTCCGCGCAGTTGCACATAGAGCACCCTTTGCGTGAAGAAAAAGAGGTTTTTACACCCGATCGTCGCCAACACGAAGATGCAAAGCACATAGAGCAACGCCAGAGAATCAGTCTGCATCATGATCGTTTTCACGCTTTCCCAAAGCGGTGCAAGTGAGGACAGAGAACGTATCGCAAATAGTCCTCCGCTTTCACTGAAGAAGCTTTCCAAGCTGCCCCACAGTGCCGTCAGGAAAGTATCATAGCTATGATAGAGAATGACTTGCTTGTCCGGATTGAAGACAAAATCAAAGAGCGGGATCACCAGCGTGATGCTCACTCCGCTGAAAAAAGCGAAAAAAAGCGTCGCCAACAAGCCTGACAGCATGAAGTACCAATAGCGGAACATTATCCGGTAAATCTGAAGCAGATTGCTCCAAGTGCTCGGTGTTTTAGAAAAATTATCCATAATTACGCGCAATAAAAAAAAGCCAGCGAATGCTGGCAAGGAAAATAATGGCACGCCCTGAGGGATTCGAACCCCCAACCTTCTGATCCGTAGTCAGATGCTCTATCCAGTTGAGCTAAGGGCGCGCGTGGTTGCCAAAGATTATCAGCGCGCTTATCTGTCAAGCACTATCTCGGTTATTGCCCTATTCTACTTTTATTACTTGATTCCAATCTCCCCGGTTGCGAAGCTGGCTTTACAGGGATTTAACAGACTAAGTTCGTGAAACTAAAATACTTTAGGATACTTTGCATTCGACGTCGATCTCAACGGCGGCAGGCGATTTTGGTCGATCATTTTCTGGATATCCCCCCCCTGCATCGCCGGTCACTCGCATGACCGGCTGTGTTATAGCTCTCTATTTAAGGGCTTTAAGCGCTGCCTTGTAATCCGGCTCCTGCACAATGTCCTCCACCAGTTCGCGGTAGATGACCTTTCCATCCTCGTTGATGATTATCACCGCCCGGGCGAGCAATCCCGCCATCGGTCCGTCGATGATCTCCAAACCATAGTTCTTGCCAAAGGATCGATCCCGCATTTCGGAGAGAGTGATCACTTTGTCGATCCCCTCTGCGCCGCAAAATCTCCCCAAAGCGAAGGGCAGATCGCGCGAGATTCCCAATATGACGGTGGTTTTCGCCTTTGCAGCTTCGGCATTGAACTTGCGAACGCTCATCGCGCAGACGCCGGTATCGATGCTGGGAAAGATGTTCATGAGTATCTTTTTGCCCTTGAAATCCGCCAGTTTCTTATCTGCCAGATCCAAGCCGGTGAGCATGAAATCCTTTGCTTTAGTGCCGATGCGCGGTAGGTTTCCACTCGTGTTGATTGGGTTTCCTTTCAGTTTAATCTTTGCCATTTTTTAAGTTCCTTATCAGCTTCAATTTTTACTGACATGATAGAGCATTTTAGAGGATTGGCAAGTTTTGGATGAAGAAACTCGAGAGCAATTTTGAATATCTCGTTTGCGCTCTTAGCTCAAGCATCAATTATGTATATCCATAGCAACAGTTTGGCATACCACGAGCATGTTTTACAGGTATTTTCCAGTAATTCCACGGTTAGTTGCCCAGGTCTTTCCAGGTTATGAAAGTTTGAGTGGGTTTGAGTGGGTTTTTGAGTGGGTTTTCTGAGGGTTTTCGTTTCCGCATGGGGGCTGCAAGCCGCTCTATCACTTGACAGCGTTAATAAAGCCTTAATCAAGCGTTAATCAAGCGTAATAAAACTAACGCTTGATTAACGCTTGATTAAGGCTTGATTAACGCTTTGGATGTGGCGCAGCACGCCGATGCTGCGGAAGCGAAATAAGAAAGCCAATAATAAAGCCAATATAAAGCCAATAGTGATCTTTCCTTGGAGTGCCGATAGATAGAGTTTCCACAGAGATGTCATGCGCTACTACATGCGCTACTACTGTTTTGTCCACTACTGTTTTGTACAACCGAATCGGGGTTCGGCATCCATAATCTCATGGAACGCCGACGTCCCCGTCGGCGATTGTAGCGATGAACTTGACACATCTGCAAATCTGTAAACCATCCTGCGGACAGGAACCGACGGGGACGTCGGTAATTCCATAGGCGCATAGCCGAATCGGGGTTCGGCATCCATAGTGGGGTGGGGAGTTCGGCAGCCACATGGGGTGCAAAAATCGGTATCCCAATGGGGTGGGGAATTCCGATTCCTCACAGCCACCCGGTCGGCTACAAAAAAAACAGGTTCGAACCGCTAAAGTCCGAACCTGTTGGAAAGAGCCTGAAAAATTGGCTATCTTACACTATGAGAACGTCTTGGCTAATAGAAGAACAGCTTAACTGCGATGGCGATGAGAATTGCGGAATTGAGCGCCAACCAGATCTGAAGACGGTTGTTGATCGTCTGAGTGGTTTCCCTGCTTTGCTGCACAGTCTTTTCGAGGCGAACGATGAGGTGTTCGACGGTTGCCAGTTTTTCCTGAGTTTTGTCAAACTTCTTGATATTGTTGTTATGCCCCGAATCACGTTTGAAGTGTCTGAACAGTTCCCATAGAAGCGGTAAAACGGCGGGGATAAACTTCTTAATTCCTATGTCTTTCATTTGCTCACTTCCTTATCAGAATTTGTAACCTAAGTTTCCATAAAGAGTTCCGTTTAAAACGGCATGAGTGGTATAGGAGAGATCAATCACGATGCCTTCGATGTCGAGACCGATGCCGGCATTCCAGGCGGCGGGGTTTTGATGCACGCCAAAGCGGATAAAAAGAGGCTCGAACAATCTGGCTTCGACACCGCCCATAAATTCGGTTTCCTGGGCAAAATCCTTCTTCAGCTCGATGGTGGTGGTCACTCCGTCGTATGGGATGTAGGAAATGCCGAGAGCGAGCTTGCTGGGCAGGTTGTGTTGATTGGTATCGCCCATCACGGCTTGGTTGAAGTTGGTGACCGAGAAACCGAGTTTGGTGCGTCCATGCAGGAGTGCCGTGGCACCGAGGTCAAATCCAAAGGCGTCGTCGGTTTTTTCGCCGTCAAAACTGAGCAGATAATAATTCGCAGTGTAGCCAACACTAATTTTGGAATGGATATCCTCTTGCAGGACAAAGCCATGCGAGGCACTCCAAATCTGTTCGCTCATCAGGTTGACATCGGCAAAATCGACATTGAACATCCTCGTGCCAAACGCCAAAGTGCCGATCTTTTTGGGCAATTTAAAACCGATGGCGGCAGTTTGAATCTGGGAAAATCTCTGTCCATAGAGATTGGCAAAACCATACTGGACTTCATATTCGGTCTCGGAGAGTCCGGCGGGATTGAAGAAAATGGCATTGACGTCGTCGGCAACGCCGGTGTATGCTCCGCCCATGGCACGCGCCCTGGCGGAAGGGATATAATCGTCAAAAACGGCGAGTAGCAAAGCTGCCTGAACGAGGATAACGCTGAGCAGTAATATCTTTTTCATAGATCAATCCTCTCCCGGTTATTTCATTATTGATTTGATCACAATGGGTTGCACGGTCTCTTCCTTGGCGCCGCTGGCACGTTGGATGATCTCGAGATGGCAATAATACATGCCGATCGGCAAGAGCTTCATATTGGTATCGCGTCCGTCCCAGACAAAGCTTTCGATGCCAAGGGCGTTGCCGATGTTTTTGTTCACAGGGGTGGAAACAAGGCGCCCTTGAGCGTCATAAATGCGCACGATGGCTTTGGCATTCACGCCGGTGCTGATGGACTTTGTGCCATATTCGATGGTGATCTTTTCGTTGAGGGCGGGGTTGAAGATATTCTTGCCGTTATGAGCATTGGTGATATTCAGCCAAGCGATGCTGCGCCTGATCGCGGTGAGTATCTTTCCGCTGGTCAGGGAAAGGATCGGCGTCGTGTCATAGACAAAGGATTGTATCTGGATCACCGCTTCGCCGTAAGTGATCGGTTCCAAGATGAGTTTGATCAGAGTCATATCGTCCGCTGCGGAATTGATCGGTTCCTGAGATTGAAAGGTGACCGTGATCAGATCTCCTTCCAGGGAAACTTGGACGTCCGGTTCATGGGATGTCATCGTTTCTACCATATCTACTTCGTGAAAAAGCACTTTACTTGGATCGATCTTGAAGACTGCGGTGTATGAGGAAACGCCCCAAACCGGTTTGATGCGGGAGGTGAGGACATTGACGGCTACCAACTCGTTGATGATACCGGTGGTTGTCTGGATGCCGACGGAAGCGTTTGAAACGTTGTCCACCTGAACCATATCCTGCAAGTCGCGCGGGTTGATGGCATAAAAGCTGAAGGAGAAATCCACCACGCCCTGAATCCTTGACCATGATTGACCAACATTGATTGGTGGCCAACTGAATCCAGTGCGCGGAAAGCATTGATCGTCCACCTGACAGGCACCGCTGCCATCATTGACGTTGAACTCGCTATAGCTATTGGGGGTGGAGGTCACCGTGACGTCCTGCACGCGAACCAGGACGCTTTCCCATTGCTCTGCGGTAGCTGCACTAATAAGCTGACTTGTTTTGATCACCGATGGCTGCGGCAGGGGATTTCCCTGGCTCAAAACCTGATAGCCGGTGGTGGGAGACATTTCTGTCAGGTTAAAGTATTCGACGATCTTGCCTGTTACTTGAACCAGGTCGCCGCGCTGGGGATGATACTGGTTGGTGAATACCAGCAGTCCGCTCCATGGCCCGCCAGCAGGATCGGAGATAATGAAACCGTAGTTAGTGGCGCTGGTTCCGGTGTAGAACTTTTGCGCAACGACGATTCCCTGGACAGTCACGATCTGATCGATCATTGGAGAGTTTCCGCTGGCGGCGGTGGTGTATTGCACATCATAACAGGTGATAACCTGTGCCGCAAGCCCCGTGCTGAGGAAAACTGCGAGCATCAAAAATAGGAAATGTTTCATCTATGACTCCTTCATTTTAACTATTGTCTGGTTTTTCCTGCAGATCCGATGCAGGCGTGAGAGCTTTTTCTTCCCGGATAAAGATCATATCAATCATCATCAGCACCATGGCGATAAAAACGGCGCTGTCCGCGATATTGAACACTGGCCAACGATACATGATAAAATCTGGAAAATCAACGTCGATAAAATCGGTTACTCCACCCAAAAGGACACGGTCTATCATATTGCCGAGAGCGCCTCCCAAGACCAATCCGAAGGCATACACCTGGATTCGGTGGGTGACCCGCTTCAGCAAAAATATAATAAAACCAATTGCGACAAGCGCAATCAGAGAAAATATGATCCGGTTATAGAGCGGGTTTGAGAGTCCGATGCTGAAAGCGGCTCCGGTATTGGTCAAGTGGGTGAACCGAAAGGTTTCGCCAAAGAGTTTTTCGCCGATCACAAAGGTATCCCCTTCCGCGGTATATAGACGCGTGAGGACTTTTGACGCCTGATCGAAGACGACCACTATCAGCATGATCACATAGGCAATGGTGGGTTTGATCGCTTTCATCAGGGAATTCACCTTCTTTGCCGGCGTTTTTTTTCTTCCATCTTTTCCTTGCAAGTAATGCAATAGACGGCGTAGGGGATGATGTCCAGCCGGGCTTCGGAAATGCCGGTTCCGCACATTTCGCAAATGCCGTAGTTGCCGTCGTAGAGCCTGCGCAGAGAGTCGTTTAGCAGCCTGATCTTATCTCGTTCCTGCTCCATCATCATCACGGTTTGTTCCATCAAATTGGTGTCCGAACCCTGATCCGCTTGGTGAAACGCATAGGAGGAAAGATCACCGCTGCTTTCGCGGGCGCCGATACTTTGGTCTTTATTGGCGTCGCTCAGATATGCCACGCTCTCTTGCAGTTCCTTCCTGATCACTTCTTCATAGTGTTTCAGTCTTTCCGGTGTCAAAGGTATTGCTGCCATTACTTGCTCCTGTTTGCTATGCTTTTCTTACTGAAAGTCCAGCATAATAATGCTGCCGCTATTGTCAATAAAAAAGGTGTGCCCGTTTTCATCCCGCTTCTCTTTGCCTGATGAATGCGCCGATGATGGTGGTGAGCTTCATTCCCGCCAAGCCCGCGTGATGCCTGATTTCTTCTTGCGAATGTGCCAGATCGTGAAAGAGATTGCTATAGTTTGTTACGATCGAAAAACCTAACACTTTCATGCCGGAGTGACGTGCCACGATGACTTCCGGGACAGTGGACATGCCTACAAGGTCAGCTCCCCAAGCCGCGAAACAAGCGCATTCGGCTTTGGTTTCAAGGCTGGGACCGCTCACCGCGATATAGACGCCTCTCTGGATTTTTATATCATATTTGAGGGCTATATTAGCGCAGATATCGAGCCATTCCGGATCGTAGGGATTGTTCATCGAGGGAAAGCGCTCTCCGAGTTCTTCGTCGTTGATTCCGATCAGAGGATTCGTGCCCATAAAGTTGATGTGGTCTTCGATCTGCACGATCGCTCCGGGTTCAAGCTCTTCCCTGAGACTGCCGGAGGCGTTGGTCACGATCAGGTTTTTAATTCCCAGCGCTGCCATAACCCGCACGGGGAATACGACTTGCTGCATCGTATATCCCTCATAGAAGTGGAGTCTGCCTTGCAGAATCAGGATCGGGATTCCGTTTAGTGTTCCCATTATCATGTTGCCCAGATGGGATGGCGCGGTGCTGTTCACAAAACCGGGAATCTCATCATAGGGAATGCTGAATTGAATTTCAACGCTATCCGCCAGGTCGCTGAGCCCGGTGCCGAGAATGATCGCGGTCTCCGGAATCATCGGAAGCCGGTCTTTCAACCAAAGTGCCGTCTGTTTGCTATCCATCAATTTTCCCTACTTCTGAGTGTTTTGAGTATCTCTGTGCTGCTCGATCTTGGGATTGATCTCATCTTTGATCTGTCGAAACTCCGTATCCAGCAAGTTCTCCGATTCCTTGGTAAGGAGGGGGTCTTTGCTGATGCGTTCCATAAAGGTCTGGAGCTCGGATTTGAATTGCATCAGGAACTGACGTTTCTGTTCCTTGATGTGAATATATTGATGTTCGAGGGCGCCGAGATATTGTTTTGCTTCTTGGATGGCGCGTTTGGCTTTCAGTTCGGCTTCGTGGATGATGTTTTCGGCTTCCTTACGTGCATTGGCGATGATGTCCGCTTTGGTCTTTTCGGCAAAAACGAGGGTGCGGCTGATCAGTTCTTCGCGGCGTCTGAGGTCTTCCACCGCGCTGCTTGCCTGGACTGCTTCCTGTTTCACTTCATACTGCATCTGCTCGCGGCGCTGGATATCTTTTTCCTGTCTGCGCTGATGTTCTTCAATCTCGCCGGCGATCTGTTCCAGAAAGGCGCGCACTTCTTTTTTGCTAAAGCCGAACATGGAGCCGGAAAACTCCTGGTGTCTGATGTCTATCGGAGATAGGGGCATTGATCCTCCAAACTAGATTAGAGACAATAGCATCCTGGCTATTATTCTCAGGATAAAATAAGCAATTATCGGTGATAAATCCAATCCCATGGACGGTATGATCCGTCGGATCGGTCCGAGGATCGGTTCCGTGATACTATAGAGAAAATGAAAGAACCGGTTGTTTGGATCCTGGATGATCCAGCTCATCAGCACCCGCGCCAGGATCAAATAACTGTAGATCTGGGTGAGTCTGACCAGAAAAGTAACGGTGAGTTCGAAAGGAGTGAGCATCATAACCTTAGTCCAAAACCTCATGGCAATTTCGGCATCGGGCTTCATAGGCTTCGGTGCTGCCCACCAGGATCTGTTCGTCCTTATGTACTGTGCGTTGGGTGCGGTTGGCGGGATTTCCGCAGTTGAGGCAGATCGCCAGGTTCTTGGTCACATATTCCGCCACGGCAAGGAGCTGGGGCATGCTGGCAAAGGGGTTGCCCTTGTAATCCTGATCCAGACCGGCGACGATCACCCTCAAGCCTCTATCCGCAAGGTCGTTGCAGATGCCGACAATAGATTCGTCAAAGAACTGAGCTTCGTCGATGGCAACGATTCGCACGTCGTCCGTTAGATATTGATAGATCTCGCTGGGATTGTTGATCGGGATCGAAGGCGCCTGCATCTGCGAATGGGAAACGATGTTGTTGGCGTCATAGCGATCGTCCATAGCGGGTTTGAACACCATCAGAGGTTGCCTCGCATATTCGGCGCGGCGGATGCGACGGATCAATTCCTCCGTCTTGCCGCTGAACATGCTGCCGCAAATCACTTCTATCCATCCCGTTTTCTGGTTTATAATATTCACTGAATCTCCTTAGCGAGCCAATTTTAGGAAATGACCAAGCTTGGCAGTGCCGCTTTTTTGTCAATCACTATCGTGAAAATCCGCTACGATCTCATCTGCAGCCAGAAGTGATGAGCGATGATACCGGTCGCGACGGCAGCGTTGAGAGATTCCATCCCATCTTTCATGGGGATGTAAATACTGTCCGCGGCAAGCTCTTTGATTTCCATGGACAGACCATGCGCCTCCGAACCGACAGCAATGATCAACGGCTTGTCCCGTGGCAGTTTGTAATCCTGCAAAGCTGTTTTGCCATTCATATCGGCATAGATCAAAGCCGCGTAAAAGGAGGGTATCTCATCATGAGATTTGATCGCCCAGGGTATTTGAAACACTGCTCCCAGAGAGGCGCGGATCGTTTTGGGAGACATGACTTCGCAGCAATCTGGAGAAAGCAAGATGCCATCGATCCCAAACGCGGAAGCGATGCGAAAGATCGTGCCCATGTTGCCCGGATCGCCGATGCCGTCAAGATAGAAAGCTACGCGGAAATCGAACTTGCGCATTGTGGGAAACGCATATAGAGCCGCAATCTTCTGCGGATGCTGAGTGTCGCACAGGCGGTCAAGGTCGCTCTGTTTCAGTAAATACGCCGGAACATTCAAGTCAGGCAGAGCTTTGGCATCCGATGCATAGATCTCCAGGGGCTTGAGTCCCATTCCGATCAGATGTTCGATCGCGCGGTTGCCTTCCACGACCACTTTTTGTTCCGCCTCGCGATATTTCTTTTGGGTCAGCTTCACCAGTTCCTTGAGACGGTTTTTGCTCAATTCAGGGATGTCCATTTACCGATTCTCCAATGCTCTATTTTTTCAACTATCTACAAAGTTATCCACAAAAGCAGTGGATAATCCACAATTTGTAATCTTATGCGGTTCACCATCTTACATGTCTGTATTTTTTTTTCCACAAAGTTATCCACATGTTATGCACAATTCTCGCAAAGCACGTATTTCTACAGGATTGTGAATATTTGCCGCCTGATCCGTTTCCCGATTTTGATTTCGAGAACATAGCGTCCGGCACTTATTATTTCAAAACCGGGCAGCAGAATGAGCGGTTGTATCCCCTCGCCCGGTCGTGCTTGTCCCAGATCATTTTCCAGCACCCTGCGCCCGCGGATGTTGTAGATCCGCAGTCTGATGTTTCCCGAAACTTCATCAGGAACAAACCACCTGAGAGAAGCCATGTTTCTGCTGCTGATGGGGTTGGGCGCAACAAGGATGTCAAAACCCGGCGCCGAATATTGATAATTAGATGTTGCGTAGTCCGATACGTTGCCGCTGGTATCGATCGCGCGGATTCTGAAAATGCCGGCTTGTCTGATCGGCACAAAAACACTGAAAACCAATTCCTCAACGGATGGATAAAAAAGATAGCTCTGAACATCCCCTCCCTGCTCCAGTCGGACTTCATAGTAAAGCGAATCCGGATCGGGAGACTGCCTGATCCGCATTTGCAGAGTGCCCAGAACGGTGCTCTGAGAAAGAATGACAGGCGTCCGTGGAGCAGTTGCGTCATCGCCATAGGCTCTGTTCAACAAAGCCAGCCAGCGCGTACCGGCAAACTTCAGCTTGTGATAATGACTCCACCAGCCATCGAAGTATTGCCTGTGCCAGGGAAACCAAATCGCCGCCGTGCCGATATTGGCATGCGGAATCCCGATGCTTCCGCTTTCCGCAACGCAATTTGCCCATATATGATACAAAGTCATGGCATCCTGCGCCAACAGAGGGTCTGTGGCTTGCCCAGCAGTCCGAAATAACCACTCCGCTACATCCACATCGTTGTAGCCGGTATTCATTTCCCAGCATAGGTTTCGATACTTGAGCAGTTCCGGAGACCGGTCTTTAAATCGCATGGAAAAACTCTTGAAAGCGCTCAGAAACTCCGCCAACGGCGCTGTCTCGATGCTTGAACAGGTGACCCGATGATTGATACTGTTTGGATTTTGAACGCCACCAATGTCGTATGAAGCCAGATATTCATTCGGAATACTTTCCACGATCTCCCGAATGCTTGAGGAAACGTGAAACAACGGTATCATCGTCTGATAGGGAAAGCCCTGCACGGGAACGAGTTCCGCGGACGCGATCACATAATCCGCTTTATCTTTGACCTCCGCGAGAACCTCAAGGCTTTGCATACTGCAGGCGTCAAAAAGCAAAATATCCAGCTTTGGCATACCGGAAAATGCGCTGTCCAAATCCCCGTTCGCAACGCTCATCAGAGCCTCTGCGTCGTCATCGGTACAGATCCATTTCGTGTTGTCATTCTTGAACCAACTATCGGCATGAGACCAGATCACGAGCATCTTCCGCCTCGAGGGATATTGTGAAAAACCCCAGCGGATAAACTCTTTCAGGACAAGCGGATCTGCGCTGTTGACTGTTCCAAGATTTCCTAACACGGGAGAAGTGATCTGAGGAGAAGAATCCTGTTGAATTCTGTATCTTCGCGTGCCCGGCAGAGCGCTGAAAGCAGAAAAATCCGCCTGCACGATGAGATTGAGATTGGACGAAATGGGGACTGATTCCATGTCGTTGATATCCTGCATCCCGTTTTGCCACAGATTGTTATCCGCTGCCATATAGATCAGCACCGTCCAGGTCTCGGCTGCAAGTCCTGCTACTAAAAACAGCATCCAAATCAGCAGGGGGATCAATGAACGCGCTCGCATCCGTCCAATCAACCGAAAACGCCGACGGTTGCCGGCGTTCCCTCATTGATAGTAATAATTTGCGCCAATACTAAGGCTCGAAGCGGATCTAACCTTTCCACTTTTTCACCTTTCCACATTTCCACTTTAATAGGGGTATTCCTTCGCTTCTTCCAATCCGCTGAGGACGCGCACTGCGCCCATACAGAGGGCTTCCATTTCCTTTTCCCCGGGAAAGAGATGCAGGGGGGCAATGAATTCCGTGCGTTTGCGAATCTCATCAACGACGAGCTTGTTATAGACCAATCCGCCGCTGAGGAAGATGGCATCGACCTTGCCGCAAAGCACTGTGGCGCAGGATCCTATCTCCTTGGCGACTTGATAGCACATCGCGTCCTGAATCTCCCTGGCTCGCCCGTCACCTGCTTCGATGCGTTTATTGATCTCGATGCCGCTGTCCGTGCCAAGATATGCCATCAGTCCGGCGGTTTTGGAAAGATAGGAGCTGAGTTCTTTTTTACTATATTTTCCGGAATATGCCAGATCGAGCAGATCTCCGATAGGCAATGCGCCCGCGCGTTGCGGAGAAAAGGGTCCCATACCCAAAAGCGCGTTATTGACATCCACCGCTCTGCCGGCGCGAATGGCGGCAACGGAGATCCCACCCCCCATGTGGACGCCAATCAAATTGACGGATTCGATGTCCTTGCCCATTTGCTTTGCCAAAAGACGCGAAATATAGCGGATGTTCAAAGCGTGAAAAAGTGATTTTCTTTCGATCTCCGGGATGCCGGAAATCCTGGCGATGTCGTCAAATTCATCCACCACGACGGGATCGACGATGAAGCTTGGAATATTCAGGTCTTTGGCGATGGCGTCGGCGATAAAGGAGCCCAGATTGGATGCATGAATTCTGCCCCAAAGAGTTGGATCCTTCAGGTCGCGAAGCATCTTGTCGCAGATTTTCCATGTGCCTCCACTGACGGCGCGAACCAAACCTCCGCGTCCCACCGTGGCATGCAGCGAATCCGGGCGGACATTGTTTTCCGCCATTGCCTCAAGGACTAGGTTCTTGCGGAATTCATATTGCTCAATGATGCCGCCATATTTATCCAAATCGACTGGATCGTGCGCCAAGTTTTTTTCAAATAGCGGCATGCTGTCCTCATAAACAGCAATCTTTGTGGACGTGGAACCGGGATTGATAGCGAGTACTCGATAGGACATAAATCCTCCCTCTATATGTTTTTATATTTTTTCTCCATGCTCTGTGAATGCCGCTTTATTGTCAAATGGAAAGTTGCGACAATCAGATTTTTAAAGCGGATTGCTTGAAATCCGGTGGAATTGTTGTTGTGGTTATGGTGTTTTCTTGATGCATTTCCGCCACAATATCATCATGGATAGGTCGTGGAAAGGTGGAAAGGTGGAAGGGTGAAAAGGTGAATCCCTTTGCATTACGGAATCAATACGGACTCATTACGGACTAAGTCCGTATTGACTCCGTAATGCTCACGGGCAAGGACGCGAATTGAACGGTTAAGAGTTTGAAATTAAAAGCAGTTGGATGATAATGGCCGGTTTCCGGAGTTGACGCTGTAGGTGTTTGTGCCGCCCCTGATGGAACTGCCGCACCGGAACCGACGGGGACGTCGGTAAATCCATATTCCGCTCACCCATTCACCTGTTCACCGACAATCATCTCATATCTCATCTCTGGCATCATTTTGTGGACAATTTGCATTGACACAATTTCATATTGGATTATACTGACACCTGTAATCAATTTGCCAGATGAGAGGTACCCATGGATAAGTCAAAAGTGACCCCCAAATTTGAGGATAGTCCGCCGATAACAATCAAGTATATCTTCAAAGACGATTATAATCCTATATATGCCAATGGAGCCTATCCCAAGTTTCGCACGAAATTGGTCAAATTTGCAATTTTGTGCTCGTAAGTCATTGATAAATAGACAGCGCGCTTCCCAAAAAAAGCAAAAAATAACCAAAACGGCAACCATAATAAATCTTGACATATATTTGGCTCTCAATAACCTGACGTCATGTTTTTAAGAAAGAAAGTTTCAACGAACCCAAGTAACGGTAATGTATATACTTACTACCAGTTAGTCGAGTCTAGAAAGATCGAGAAAGGATCGCGCAGTTTTGTCATATTGTATTTAGGCTCTCTGGATATCAGCAGAGATGAGCAGAAGATTATCAGTTCGTTATTGAATCATCGCATTGCCGGTCTTGGCAGAGTAGCCAGATTTTCGGATAAGATAGAAGAGCTTGCAGAGCAGATTTATCTCAAGTACATGCGCACCGTTAGTGAGAAGCAGGAAGATGAGCCTGAGCAATCGGCACTTGGGAGGATTTGTTTTACTCGGGAGAGCGTGGAAATGGGTCAGTATCGCAGTGTAGGAGCAGAGCTTATCGGGATGCACTATTGGAAATCTCTCAAGTTTGACCAGATATTGGAAGAGTGTTCATTTACCAAGAGGGATAGAGAGCTTGCCCGGGCAGTTATACTCGGGCGCTTGATTTCTCCTGGCAGTGAGCGTCATACCTTAGGCTGGTTTCATCGGCAAAGCTGTCTGTTTGAGTTTAGCAGAGCGCTACAGAATGGAGTAAGGAAGGATTCATTTTACCGTGTCTGTGATCGGCTTCATGCAAACAAGGACAGAATAGAGGCGAAGGTCAGGGAGAATTTGAAGCTATTTTATGGCTTGGTGGATCGGGTATATTTGTATGATTTGACCAATACTTACTTTGAGGGTAGCATGCTCAAAGCGGAGCTTTGTAAGCGCGGCAAGAGCAAAGAAAAGCGGAGTGACTGTCCGCTTGTAACCTTGGCGCTTGTCGTTGACCAAGACGGATTTCCTGTTTACAGTAAGATATATCGGGGCAACCAGTCAGAACCTGAAACCTTGAAGCATGTCATCAGCGAGATTTACGATTTTAAGGACGACGTGGTATCCAAAACGATTAAACCGTCGATAGTAATGGATAGAGGCATCGCCACGAAGGAAAACATTGCCTACTTACGTAAGCTGGGATGTTCTTATTTTGTCATAGAGCGGCGCAACCAAGTGGATGATTACCGTGACGAGTTTGATGATATCGAGTCATTTGAGCTGCATGAAAGTC
>JAUYAR010000054.1 GCA_030693415.1 Candidatus Cloacimonadaceae bacterium
GACTACAATAATTTACAGGAAAAGATTCATGCGGTGCGGCAAATCTGCTGGGCTTGGAGAGAAAACAAACTCGTTAAACCTCTAAAAGTAGGAATTGGGATTTGGAGTTTATTATTATAGACATTTATGCGGACATGCTTAATCAGAAGTGCACACGCAGGGAGAAAAAAATGGAAAACGCACTTAGTTCAATAATCGCGAGCATTGATGCACAGAGGGCGCATATCTCTCGAGGAGTGAGATTATTACAAAGAGAGAATTATGGGCAATATTTCACACCTCATATAATCTCATCTTTTATGGCTTCATTTTTTCCTGTTCCGATAGAAAAGCCCAAAAAGCTTCTTGATCCAGGTGCCGGGATTGGAGGGCTTTCATGTGCGTTTGTAATGAATATACTGGAGCGCTCTCCACAATCTTCTATTCAGGTTGATTGTTTCGAAATTGATGATCTGTTGATTCCAACACTATCGGGAAACCTGCACAGCATAAATCTAAGCGCAAAAGTTAATTACTCCATTTTCAATGTTGATTTCGTCAAGTCGGCAGTCAACGAGATACTTTCTTTTGAGAAACCAATATATACACACGCAATACTCAATCCCCCCTATATGAAAATCCATTCGAATTCTGAATATAGTAGACTGATGAGCGCTATTGATATTGAGGTGGTGAATTTATACTCTGCATTTGTATCGCTAAGCGTGGAGTTGGGGTTATGGATAACGGTTATATTGTAGCAATACTGCCCAGGAGTTTTTGCAATGGAGTTTACTACAGACCTTTTCGCAGGCACTTATATGCAAATTCTGTGATCCGCAGGATACATCTTTTTGAATCCCGTAGCAGCATTTTTAAAGATGATAAGGTGTTGCAAGAAAACGTTATAATTATGCTGCAAAAAACACAAAAGACAACCCCGGTGTGCAGCCAGCCCTTTCCCAGCAGGATTTCATAGAAATCAATTGACACTTTAGTTTTGAAAAAAAGAATGGGATTATGAATAAAATGGAGCGAGACAAATGAGTTCACTTGCTGTTCTGGGTTGCATGTGGGGCGACGAGGCAAAGGCAAAAATAGTCGATTTTCTGGGTGCGGACGCCGATGTGGTGGTGCGTTTTCAGGGCGGCGCCAATGCCGGACACACGATCGTGGTCAACGGGATCAAATATGTGTTTCACACCATCCCCTCGGGTATTTTGTATCCGGAGACGAAATGCGTGATCGGTGCCGGAGTGGTGATCGATCCATATTCCCTCAAGGAAGAGATCGAAAGCCTTGAAAAACTGGGGCTTAGTTTCAAAGGCAGGCTCTATATCGATGAGCGTGCCGGATTGGTTTTACCGCTGCACAAAAAGCTGGATAACAAACAAGAAAGCGGGCTCGGAGCCGGAAAGATCGGCACCACGCAGCGCGGAATCGGACCCGCCTATGCGGATCAAACATCGCGAACCGGCTTGAGAATGATCGATCTGGCATATCCTGACTGGTTAAATGACCGTCTGCAAAGCCTTTATGCCTCGCATGAGATCGCGGTCACCACCCCCGAACTTGAAGCCGAGATCGCGGATTTGAACCGGATCTGGGAATATCTGAAAGAATACGTCGCGCCGGTGGATAGTCTCCTGTTGGAATGGTATAAAGACGATAGATACATCTTGTTTGAAGGCGCACAGGGCACGATGTTGGACATCGGTTTCGGCACCTATCCCTATGTGACGTCATCACATACTATCACCGGAGGGATCAGCGTCGGCACCGGAATTCCACCCCGCTGTGTCGATAAGGTGATCGGAGTCTATAAAGCCTATGCCACGCGGGTGGGCGAAGGACCTTTTCCGACCGAGCTCAAAAACGATACCGGACAGCGTATCCGCATCCAGGGCAACGAGTTTGGCTCCACTACCGGCAGAGCCCGAAGAGTAGGCTGGTTCGATAGTGTCGCTGCCCGTTATTCGGCACAAATAAATGGCATCGATAGCATGGCGCTGACCCTTTTGGACGTGCTTTCCGGGCTCGAAGAGATCAAAATCTGCACGGGATACTGGATTCTTGATACCAAGCTGAAACGCTTTCCCATTCATCCGGTGGCACTTTCTTCAGTTCAGACGGAATACCTCAGTCTCAAGGGTTGGGACAAGGACATCACAGATTGCCGCAGCGTGAGACAGCTTCCCAAAGCGGCAAAAGAATATCTGGAAGCGATTCAGGACATCATGGAAGTGCCGATCAAGCTGGTCTCGGTGGGCAGTGATCGCATTCAAACCATTGTAGTGAAATAGATAAGGATTCATTATGAAAAGATTATTGATCCCTTTGATGTTGCTGTTGGGGGTCGGTTTGGTGGCTCAGGCGGCGGATAGTCTGGATTTCCCCATGCCTCAGTTTATCAATCCGTTCTATGACAGTTTCAGCCGCAACTATCTCTCCACCATGGCGATGGGACGCGGAAATACCGGAGTGGCCATGCAAGGCGGAGTGGAAAGCATCCTGCACAACCCCGCTGCCTACAAGCCGGACAAGGTTTCCTTGCATCTGGAAATGTTGATCAAGCCTCCCGTGAACACGGATTCCTATGGTTCTGAAGACCGTTTCACCTCACCCGTGCCCTTCGGAATGCTTGCCATTGGCGGAAAACTGAGCTCCAAGCTAACGGCGGGAATGGTTTACAGCCTGCCGAAGACGATCGTCTATGATGATTTTGACATCCTGATGAACCTGGGTGCCTATTTCCTGCAACGCTACCCCACTTTCAATCTTCATCAGATTACGGCAAATGCGGGTTATCACTTTGAAAACCTGCATCTGGGGGTGAATCTGCACAACCAGCTCTATTATCAGAGCGAAGTTACGATTCTGCGCAGTTTCGAAAGCATCAGCAATACCCGATATATCCTGCGCCCTCAAGCCGGAATCCTCTATAAAACGGACATTGGCAGCCTCGGATTGAGCTATACTCCGGAGCAGAAGATTGATTGGGATCTGAAATTCGTGCAATATGACACCGTGCTGCCAATGAATGTCGGTGCCGGAATCAGCTTAAATAAGAAAAACATGAGGCTGACGGCGGATCTGGAATATGAGAATTTCAGCGCCGTGAGCGATCGCTATAATGACCGTCTCGCGATCAAAATGGGGATTGAAAATGACGTGCGCAAATTCACCTATCGCTATGGCTATATGTATATGCCGGAAGTTTATAGTGGATTTTTCCGCCTGCCGATGAACAATAGTGCCACCCCCGATACGGCAATGTGGTGGGACAACGTGCCTTTGGTCGGAAACATCAAGGCAAACACACAGCACTTTCTCAGCCTTGGTTTCACTTGGCATCATCAGGATGGAACCATCAACGCTGCCGTCTTGCAGGAAATAGCCGGGCGCGCGCCGATGACGCAGATCAATCTCTCGCTTTCTCTCTACCTCAGTTCCTTCCGTCGCAAAGGTTTCCTCTACTTCGAATGACGAAAGTTCAGATCCGCAAGATCGATTCCTATGACCTGCCGGCGCTCGAAGACGCGGTCGCGGAGTTCTTTCGCGGAATCTGTAAGAACAAGCTCAAGCGCAGTAAAAGAGTGCTGCTCAAACCAAATCTACTGGGTGCTTATCATCCCGATCAGGCGGTGACGACACATCCCGCCGTGTTGGAAGCGCTGATCAGATACTTTTTGGCTCATGGCAAAGAAGTATGGGTTGGAGATAGTCCCGGCGGCACCGTCAATGCGGAACAAGTTTGGGAAACATGCAGCTTCAAAGATCTGGCGGAGAGATACCCAATCAAGCTGGTCAATCTTTCCACCGCCGGATTTCGTGAGTTGAACTATCAAGGCATCGACGTGAAGATCTCCGAGGTTTTTTGGCAGTGCGGGATCGTCATCAACGTCGCTAAATATAAGACCCACAGCCTGATGGCATATACAGGAGCGCTGAAAAACCTCTATGGTTTAATCCCCGGCATGGTGAAAAGCGAATATCACAAGCTTTATCCGGATACGAAGAGTTTCGCGAAACTGTTGACGGCGCTCTATGCCCTCACCCGAGATCGCGTCACATATAGTTTTATCGATGGGATCACCGGTATGGACGGTGCAGGACCCTCAGCGGGGCGGGTGCGCAAATTTGGGCTGCTCTTCGGCTCCGAAACTATCAGCGCACTTGACTTTACGGCAGCGACGATGATGGGGTTCAAGATTTCGGACATTCCCTATCTGCACGATGCTTTGCACCTGGACGGCGTGCTGCCCTCGCGCGTTTCCATCCCCACCAGTTTTAGAGGCTACAGCCTTCCGGAAGTCGATATCAAAACCGTCAAGCTGAGCAAGGACATGCTGAAATACGTGCCCGGCTTGCTACGCAAGGTTTTTCAAAAGGCATATTATTATTACCCGGTAATCAGCGACCGCTGCAAGCGGTGCGGCATCTGTGTGAAGAGCTGCCCGGTGCAGGCGATTCACTGGCGGCGGAGCGGTTTTCCGAGAGTGGACAAGGGCGATTGCATCAAATGCATGTGCTGCCATGAACTCTGCCCCCACCGTGCTGTTGATATCTATAAATCTCCAATCGCAAGGATGGTGATGGGATGAGACCACAACAACAAAAGCCGGCGCGCATCTTCCGGCTGCTCTATTATGCCGCGATGATTTTTCTTTTGAGTTGGATCCTGCTTTGGGGTCAAAACAGTTTCCTCAGAACCTGGAACAACGGACGCAAGATGAGTGTGCTGGAAGCTGAGGTGAACACCCTCAAGGCAGTCAACGACAGCCTTGCCGCCGAAAACAATCGGCTCAGAACATCACCCGCCGCCGCGGAAAAGGTGGCGCGCGAGAAGTTTGGGCTGATCAAGGAAGGTGAAAAGGTGTTTCGTTTCCTCCCTGCACCGGATACAGACCCAAACACTGTGAAAAAGGACAAGCAATGACCACTGGGATCGATCCGGAAGAGTTCAGCACTGTGTCGCCGGATCAGCGCAAACGCATCAAGATACTGATCGGCAAACTCTTTGATGCCGGAGATCGTGAACGCGAGCACATTATCGCAAGTCTGGTGGCATACATCTCAGATGCAGGCGCTTCGGCAGTGAACGATCAGGCGGTGCGCGAATATTCCGGGCTCTATATCGACGGGTTGATAGAGATTCTGGCAAGCGTCAAAAGCTCTCACAAATCCCCGCTGATGGACTATCTGAGCCTGCTCAACCACATTCCGATCCTCAGTCCTTCAAGCTGGTATAAATCCCTGCGAAACCATCTTTTTTGCGAGACCGATCACTGTCCCATTATTTTCGAGTTGGTTGACCGCCTGCAATTGTTCTATCTGCTCGCCCGGGCGGGTGATTTTGAGACTGCCGGGAGCGTGATGCAAGAATTGGAACCGCAGATAAATAACGATTGCCTGAAACTTTGGCTGGTCTTCCAACTGGGCAAGGCAAAGGTGCTGGCAAAGACTGAAAACCACAGCGAGCTTATGCGTCTTTGGCTGGAACTGATCTTGTGCGGCTATGCGATGGAAGGCGTCGAAGTAGCGCTCTATCTGATCATCCGCTGGATCGGAATCATCAATTGGCACACGGACGCTCACTTCAAGAAGATGCTGCTATTGAAACTATTAGACGCCTTTGGCAACCACCGAAATCAGAATTCCGCCATGGTGCTCTATCAGCTATTTACTCTCGAAGACAAGCTCGTCAACCCCTCCGAAAAGATGCTATATACAAAACGCCTGATCAAACATCAACCCTTGATGCTGTCCGTTCAGCAGTTGCAGATATTATACTTTTTCGCGGGGAACTACAGCTCCGGCATGCAGTCGCGGTTCAGCGATTCGATCCAGTATTTTCAGTATTCAAACTACTTTCTGCATAAAAGCTGGGATTATCAGCGCAATGCATCCGCCTTCCTACGCGAGAGCCTGACTCCCGAACAATATGTTTGCAGCATCAAGGCTTTGGAGATTAGAACACACGATCTGGCAAATCAGATCAGCATGCAAAACAACGCCTATGTGGAAACCCTGCAAGCGGAATATGCCAAGATCGAAGAGCTCTATCGCCGGGTGGAGCAGCTCTCCGTGACGGACAGCCTCACCGGTCTTCGAAACCGCCGCTATCTGGAATCGAACCTCTATCACATGCTGCTTCTGGCAGCGCGGCACAAAGTTCCTATCTGCTATGCCATGATCGATATCGACCACTTCAAACTGGTCAACGACAACTATGGACATCAGGCAGGGGACTATATCCTCAAAGAACTCGGCAATATCATCCTGAGCCATTTTCGCAAGAGCGACGTCGTGGTGCGTTATGGCGGCGAAGAGTTTCTGGTGATTCTGTTCGATTCCACGCTTGAACGTTGTTTTCCGATGATGGAAGAACTGCGCGGCGAGGTGCAAAACCATCTGTTTATGTATCGCGCGCTGCCGATCTCGATCACGATATCCATCGGCATCGCGTTTGACTACAACAATTGCGCCAGCGAGACGGACATCATTTTTCATATATCACAAGCGGATGCATCGCTCTACAAAGCGAAGAATTCCGGCAGAAACAAGACAGTGGTCGCCGATTGAACAATTTCCGGCTTGACATTATCAGCACACAAAAAAATGTATTTCCCAAAGGAGTTTGCCATGGCAAAAATCATCGTTAAAAACCTTAATAAGTATTATGATAACGGTTTCCACGCCGTCAAGGACGTCTGTTTTGAAGCCGAGGACAAGGAATTCGTCGTATTGGTGGGTCCCTCCGGTTGCGGCAAGACCACCGTTCTGCGCCTCATTGCCGGGCTGGAAGAGATCTCCAGCGGAGAGATCTGGATCGGAGACAACTTGATCAACAACGTTCAACCCAAGGACCGGGACATCGCCATGGTCTTTCAAAACTATGCGCTCTATCCACACATGACGGTCTATGATAACATGGCTTTCGCCCTCAAGCTGAGAAAGGAAACCAAGCTGCAGATCAAGCAGAAGGTGGATCACGCCGCGGCTCTTTTGGGCATTGAATCCATGCTCAAACGCAAGCCTGGACAGCTTTCCGGCGGTCAGCGCCAACGCGTTGCCTTGGGACGTGCCATTGTGCGCAACCCCAAGGTCTTCCTCTTCGACGAGCCGCTTTCCAATCTCGATGCCAAATTGCGCGTTCAGATGCGTGCCGAGATCATCAAGCTGCACCATAAGCTTGCAAATACGATGATCTACGTGACCCACGACCAAGTCGAGGCGATGACCATGGCAGACCGCATCGTGGTGATGAAAGACGGCATCATCCATCAGATAGACACTCCGTTAAATATCTATAACGATCCCGCAAACATCTTCGTTGCCGGTTTCATCGGCAGTCCCGCCATCAATCTGATCAACGGCAAACTCGTCCAAATGGGGGAAAAAGCCTTCTTTGATTGCGGCGATTTCAAGCTGGAGATCACTTCCAAAGAGAAAGAGACCCTCGCAGCCTACCTCGGCAAACCGATCATCTTTGGCATCCGCCCCGAGGATATCTATGACGCTCGCTATGACTCCATGGCAGAATTTACCCAGCAGATAGACACTGTCTGCGACATCGTTGAACCCCTCGGAAACGAATATCACGTGATGCTCAAAACCGCTAACTTCACTCTCACCGCCAGGCTTGATCCCAAAGAACTGCCTCGCATGGGACAAGATCTGAAGGTGAGTCTGGATATGAGCCGAGTCCACTTCTTCGATCCCGAAACCGAGGTCAACCTATACTGATAACCGCCTCATTGGAGGATTCATGCGGCATCTTCTCTGCGTGGCAGCGCTTTGCTGTTTCTGGTTCCCATTAAAGGGGATCGTCGTTGAAGAATCCGCGTCCGCGAACGCTCTGGGAGGGATCACAATGCTCTCCCATTCGGTGAGCGACTATGCCCTTTCGCCGATCATCGGCAGGACGGGTATCTCCTTTTCCTACCACCGTCCCTTTTCCATCGAGGACACCACGGTCTATGGCATCCACAATGCCGTGAACTTTGGCAGCATAGTCGTCTCCACAGGAATGAACTACTTGCAGCACAGCGATATCCGCAGCCAGGACAACTATCTCGGTTTCAGCTTGAATTTGTCCAATTTTGCCCTCGGCTACACCCAACATCTGCACTATGCCAAGATTAGCACCAACGACAGCTATTACGAATGGGACGCGGATGTGGCATTAAGCTTGTGGAAAAAGCAATATGCCACCGAGATCAGATATGTCCGCATGGGCAGCATTGATCCCCAATTGCATCTTGGTGCCAGCACTGAGGTCGCTCCCGGAATCAGCTTTGCCGGCAGCTATGTCTATGCCCCGCACGGCGATAGCAGCTATCGCGCGGCATCTTCATACAAGGTTGCAAACCTCATTACCTTTCAAAGCTCATGGCAGAGCGAACCGCCACGGCTGGGTTTTGGCGTCAAATTTACGCTCGGATATGCAGAGCTCATGTATGCCGTGCGCACGCATCCGGAATTGAACCTTTCACACGGCATTGATCTTGGGCTCCGATGGTAGCTAAAAGCGCGCTCCTGCTGCTGTTGCTCCTGTTTGCAATACCGCTTTGCGCGGTAGAATCAGACCTGATTGAGCTCATAACCGAAGACCTGCAATACGACTCCCTGAGCGATTTCTACAAAGAGCTGAGCGCTTTTATCCGTCCCCTGGCGCTTGAATCCTCTCTCTACCTGAAGGAAGAGGACTCCTATTCTCTGCACAGCGCCATTTATCGCAGCAAGAAAGACTATTTGCTGTTGAATACCATATTCAACTATGAGGACGGCAGCACCCACGCCAATTTCACCATCAATCTGAGCGGCAAAGACCTTGTTCGACAAGTGAGCCTGGGAAATTACCGCCTCCGTTTTGGCAGAGGGATCGTCTTCGGATACGGGAAAAGAGGCATGCCTTCATCCATTTATGAGCTGGAAAAGCCACCCCGCGCGGACGTCTATTCTCCCTTTGGCGCGGCGGCTAAGCTTGGCTGGAAAGAGCTTTCCCTGCTTGGTTTCGGATCAGCTCAATCCCGCAAGGCAAGGTTGAGCGGAGAGGATATCCTCAGCCTGCCCACCAAAAAAACTGAGGAACTGGGCAGCACCCTGGAAAGCCTTTACGGAGCGACTCTTGGCTATGAGGGAGCAAGCTTTTCTTTGGCGGGTATGGCATACCACCAAAGCTATGACCGCGAGTTTTCCGATGACGCCAAAGAAACCGCGCTAAATGCTTTCAGCCTCTACGCGGCGCTGAGCATAAAGCGCCACAAGATAGACGTGGAAAGCGCCTGGCAGAATGGAAAGAACAACTCACGAGTCGTCTGGGAAATGACCTATGGCAGCTTCAAACAGAGTTTCGGCTATGCCCAAAACCCCTCAAACCAATATACTGCCTATGCCATTAGCCCGGCTGTTCTCAGCAAGCGTTTGTCCGCCGAGGAATTGAGCTGGGACGCCCAAATCCCTATGTTGGAAAACATCGTTTTGCTCACCCGATTGAGTATCAACCACGTTTCCGATCTGGATGAGAATTATCTGTCGCGTCAGATGGCGGCGCTCGAATACAAAGAAAGCGGCAGCAGAGTGAGATTATCGCTGTTTCGCTTTGACCGCGAGATTCTCTATGAGATCGACGATTCCTACCAAAGCACAATCCCGCAAAACTATCGCGCCCAGATAGTTATCACACAAAAGCTGTTTCCGGTGCTCACCTGGTCTGCCCAATTCCGCTATCATTTTGAGCAGAAACGCGATTATGATAAGAACTCCTTCTTTGCCGAAAACGCGCTCGCATACGCATATGGAAAGCTGAAAACAGAGATATCTTGGCAACGCTGGCACAGCCTGCACGAATTTGTCATACCCGATAGCCAGGAGCCGGATGCTTATGCTTTGACCTCTGGTGAGGACAGCACGTTATCTCTCAGCGGAGAATACACTTACAAAGGCATGCGCTTTGGCAGCGCCTACCGGCAGTCCTTGCTGATTTCCGGTAATTATCAGCTTTTAGTCAGGCTGGGAGCAAGTTTTTAAGCCGGTGATACGATGAATAGGGTGGGGAATTCCGATTCCCCACAATTCGGCTTCCCCATACGACATTGAATACTTAACGAGACACTAACAGTGCATACAGGCTGATTTTCACACTACAATCAGCACCATACAAGGAGAAGCCCATGTCCAAATGGTTCTATTCAAGAAACGGCAAAGACCTCGGTCCCGTGTCCGATGCCAGGCTTGTCAACGCGGTTTTTATCGGGGAATTGGATATCGATTCCTCCGTATTATCTGCCAAGACCGGGCTTTGGCTCAAAATCAGAGACATTCCCGAGATCATGGAGATCATCCACAAACCCTTGCCCAAGCCCATCTTCAGCGATGTGATTGCCGGGGAATTCGCCGAATTTGCCCACGCGGACATCCCCATCGATAGCACTCAGCCGATCTTTTACAACCTGCCGCCAAAAAAGCTCATGTTGATGCAGCTCATCACCTTCGGGCTATTTCAGTTTTACTGGTTCTACAAGCAATGGAACTATTTGGCGTCCCACTCCAAAACCCGCACGGGATCATATTTCCGCGCTCTGACCCGCTATGTCTTCTTTGCCTATGAGATATTTCACCAGATCAGTATCCACCGCGAGATGATGAAAGTGAAACGCGCACCCTGGAATCCGATGCACCTTACGCTGCTGTGGTATATGGTCATTCCTGGACTGATGATCAATCCTTTTGGCAGAATCCCGTTCATTTCCGCCACCATGAATTTCCTGCTCGTGTTCATGCTCACCTCATGGGTGCTCATACCAGTGCAGCGCTATATCAACGACGTCAACGAGATCCTCAAACGACCCGTTTCCAAACCGAGCTTTGGCTTCTATTTTACTGCCGTGGTTTCCATTGGATTTATCCTGGGTTATCTGCGGCTGCTGATCAAAACCTACTTTGTATGATGGTATAAAATGAATAACTTCAAGCTGAAAGCCGACACTGTTTTCGTTCCTGCCATAAACGGAGAGTGCGTGATTCGATTGGCGGAGCCAGGGGATCGCAAGGACCTGATCTCCATTTCCCGAACGATCTGGGAGGGGCATGATTACCTGCCGCAGATCATGGACAAGTGGATTTCCGAGCCATATTTTATCGTTTGTGAGTTTCGCGGCAGAGTGATCGCCTGTTTGAAACTGAGTTTATTACCGGATAATGTGCTGTGGTTTGAGGGTTTGCGCGTGCACGGGCGTTTTCAAGGCAAGGGCATCGCCACTCTGATGAACCGTTTTGCGATGGGCATCGCAGTTGAATTGAAAAAGCTGAATCCCCCTCTGAGCTTCGAATTCTGCACCTATTACAAAAACGCCGAGAGCCTGCATCTCACCCAAAAAGTGGGCTTCGAAGTAGTTCAAAACTGTTATCAACTCGACAAACGCGGCGTGCGGGACACGAAAAAACCGAAGATATTGAAAGACTATGACATGAGCATCTTTTCCGCCCTGGGGGATTTCATCCCTCTCGGGTGGCAGGCTCTGCACAATGCTCCCGCTTCATTGGCTTTCATCAGGAAACACGCAGTCGTATTTCAAACTCCCCAAAGCATTTATCTCCTTGGCGGAGTTATCGATAAACACATCACTTTTTTGACCCCACCACCAGCCGACCTAAAACCTGAATTGGCATTTTACCAGCACTTCCATGGCAGCAGGCGCAAGTATGGCATAGTCCTGTCCCCGCGATTTGTCTCTTCGCTGCCTCTGCTGAGCAAACACGGCTTCAACTTTTGGGATGAGGAAAAAGAACCCGTGGCAAACATGTATGTGCTGAAGATGGCGGAGGATCGGATCAGTGCTTTGGATCAGTAAATCCTTTTTATGATACTATTTCACCAACAACATCTTATACTAATTCGCTTGCATAAATCCAAATTATGATTATAGTATCTCCAGAACAACAATAGCTGGAGGTACAGATGAACCGTATCCATGTTAACGACACATTGCCTGCTGAAGAGCTAAGGCATAGAATGCTTGCCAGTA
>JAUYAR010000055.1 GCA_030693415.1 Candidatus Cloacimonadaceae bacterium
AAGAATAACTCACAGGATTCACGCGTATCCAGTGGCTTGTTGATCTGCACGAAAACTTCGCTTGGGGGGACATACTATGGAGGGGTGTAGCGCTATCGCAAAAAGTGGCAACCTAGTGTCAACTATATTAGGACTTGACAAGAAACGATTTTATTAGATGGAAGAAACAAACACGTGTAGCGCCAATATGTTATCTAAATAAATGTAGGACAGGTAGATACAATTTGAAATGGCAAAGTTTTGAAAAAATAATAGAGAAAGCTGTTGACAAGAAATCGAGCTTGGATTTATTGTGGAAACAGTTGATTGTGATGGGTGCAATCAGCAAAAAGTATAGTTTGTGTGAGGCGAAGACCCGCTGGCGGGGAATCAAAGAGTATGAGAAACAATGAGATGAAATGGGTGCCAACATCGGGGGTCTCAATTCATGAAATTCGAGCAAAATTAACCGACAATAACTCACTATGAGGATCGAGGTGTTTATGAAAGCTCTTGCAATCTGCACGGCTTTGTTATTATGTGTTTCAACCAGCTTTGGGATCAAAGTCCCCCAATCTACCATTCCAGTGAAGACAGACGAGAACAGCCTGACTGAGTTTGTCCGGGTTAGTCCAGATGATAAAGCGTTAGAGAAATTGCTCACCAAGGCATGGTTGTGGCAGGACGGAGACTATTTGGTGGCACACGTTGAGAGCGCGATAGACAAGGATTTCAAGAGTGGCGCCATTGGTCCCAGAGATCAGTATCCCACTGCTGATTACATCCGCATCCATCTCGTCACCATCCCCGATGCCTACTACGCTTATTATTACATGGCATTCCCCACCGGCAGCTTGGTTGATGGGGTTCGAAACAGTGATCTGTATATGAGCTCAGAATGGGACAGCCGTTATAGTTATGAGACGGCATCCAACGATACTCTGTGGACGGTGACGATGCGGATACCACTGACTGAGCTGCGGTTCAAGCAAAAACTGCCCTACCGCTGGAAGATTATCCTGACCAAGTATAACCACGAGGCGAAGGAAAGCTATTCGGTGCCCTATATCAACACGAAAATGGGCAATGACTATTTTCTGAAAGCGCAGGATATTGAACTGAACCACCTCATCACACAAAAGGTGGATTTGACTTTTCGCTCTTACTTTGTAAAGAGCTATGATCTGATCGCGAAGACCGGCAGCTTTGATCCTGATCATCTGGGGTTGGACGTTGCCTTCAATCCAGGGCAGCGGACGCGCATCAAGCTGACGATGAATCCCGATTACTCCGATATTCCGCCGGATAATGCCCAAGACAATTACAACAGCAAATACCCTCCATATTTAGGTGAAAACCGCTTTTTCTTCACGGAGGATATCGACGTGCTCGGAGTTGAATCCAATACCTTCTATTCCCGAAATATCGTTCAGCCGCGGCTGGCATTCAAGATGACCGGTAACAGCAAAATCCTGAACTGGGGGCTCCTCGGCGCCTTTGATAAAGAAATCCGTGGTGAAGGCTACATCATCAATCCCGACGATTACTATCAGGTGTTGGCGTTCGTCCCTTCCTGGCGCAAGTTTCGCAGCTCAAATCTATTGGTCAGCCGCGTGAACGCCGGATACTATAACCATGTGGGAAGCAGTGGTTTCAGGTGGGAAATCCTACCCAAGGTCTTCCTGAATTCATCCTTGACGGCAAGCGTCAGAAAAAACGAGAATGAAGCGGACAGTAGCGCCCTCTACGGATACATGACGCATATTTCTCTGGCTGCCAAACCGGGAAATCTGAGTTGCTCTGCAGACTACTCTATGTCCAGCCGAGATTTGCGCACTGATGCAGGATTTTATGCGGATACCGACTGGGACTCTATTAGCGGGCAGCTCTACTGGAACAGCGAAGACAGCAAGAACTATCTGGAAAGTTTCAGAATTAGCGCCTGGGGCGGATACAATCGCCTATTTCTCAGCACCACTCCCATCGGCTCTTATCATTCCGGAGCCAACGCCTGGCTCAGTTTTCGTCCGAAGTTTTCTTTTTCTGGATCTGGCAACAAAGGCACCGATCTGGACTTGAGCAACGCTAAACATGATACGGATCATCTAAGCTTAAGTTTTAGCTTCCATAGCTGGGATGCAATGGGCGTCTCTTGTGGAGTGGGACGTTCCCACAGCTTGATTTACGACCTTTATGATACGAGGCTCGGGATGAACTATTATTCGTTCTTTTGGGGCGCACTAACCAAGAAACTGCGTTATTCGGCGTCGGTCAGGGGGCGTGATTATGACTATCCCAAAGTGAATGTGGTCATTGTGGGTGGAGACACCTTGACGGTCAAGCTCGACAACCGCTATGCAATCGCCAATGCATCGCTGGCATACACACCCAGCCAAAAACTTCAGCTCTCCAGCGGGATTGGCATCAGCACCTATGAGCGCGCCGGCTCATTTGCCGATCTAAGCTACTATACCAATATCCGTTATGAGTTTATGAAGGACTATTTCATCTATGCCGGATTCAAGAGCAATCAGACTATGGATGAGGAATCAAACTATTCTGACCCAATGGGACATTTCCGCAAAAACAGTGCTTCCGCCTATGCGAAATTGGCGGTTACTTTTTAGCCAAAGTTTCTCAATATTGCGCATAAGTTATTGCAAGAACCGACGGGGATGCCGGTAATTCCATAATCATGGAACGCCGCCTCATGGAACGCTGCCTCATGGAACGCCGACGTCCCCGTCGGCGACACGAAGCTCTATCCCACAGGCGAAAATAGCGATGAACCTGACACATCCATTTCTTATCTGAGGGCGAGGATCGTCTCCTTGGCGGAGGGAACGGCGTTGTATAGAAATTCGTTTGTGGCGCATGGGAAGTCTTTGCACTCGGCGCAGCTTTGATAGTCTTTGTTTACCACGCAAGCACGGATGGGGCATTTGGCGCACCAACCGAAATGCGTGCCATCGCTCATGCAGCCATCGCAATTGATATCTTCGGGGCTGAGGTTGGCATCATAGTTTTTGCTCCACCGGACGGCAATGTCCTTCTTATTCTCCATGTCTTTTTCCTGGGTGGCGGTGTAGCATTCGCAAGTCTGGCAGTCCAAACCGCAAGCGGATAGAAAACTGTTCATGTGTATCTCCTTTATTTTATGAACTGTTGCAATGAATTCAAGCTACGCTGAGCGAGCAAGTCTTTTTTTAGTTTTTTATCGCGGATGGGTGATTCAAGGGCTGGCAGAAGCCCAAAATTGGCATTGACGGGTTGAAAGTTCTTGCTGCCGGAATCGATCAGGCGTCGCCATAACTGACCGAGGATGGTTTCCTGGGGCAGGATTTCAAGTGCTTCGCTGATGATTTTCGCGATCAAGAGCCCGCTGCCGATGCTTTCCACATAGCCTTCCACGCCGCTTAGTTGTCCGGCGATGAAGATGTCCTTGTCTATTTTGAGAGATAGATCGGAGCTCAGAACCTGGGGAGAGCACAGATATGAATTGCGGTGGATGGAACCATAGCGGAGAAATTCCACGTTTTCCAATCCCGGAATGAGGCGAAAGATGCGTTTTTGTTCAGGATAACGCAGCATGGTTTGGCAGCCGACCAGATTGTATGCTGTCAGATCCCGATTTTCTGCTCTAAGCTGAAGCACCGCAAAGGGTTTTTTGCCGGTTTTGGGATCTTCCAAGCCCATGGGACGCATCACTCCATGGCGCAAAGTGTCCACTCCGCGGCGGGCGAGTTCCTCGATCGGAATGCAGTTTTCATAGTAATGAAACTTCACGCTGCGGAAGAAATCATCCTCAAACTCGTGCGCCTGGCGCTTTTCGCCGCAGATCAAAGCATCGACGAAACGGTAATATTCCTCTTTGTCGAAGGCGCAATTCAGATAATCCGCGTCGCCTTTGTCATAGCGGTCTTTTTGATAGATATTGCTTCTGTCTATGCTTTCGGAATCTATGATCGGAGCGATGGCGTCGAAGAAGTATAAATGCTGGTCTCCCAGGCGTTTTTGCAGTTCATGCATGAGCGCGTCGCTGGAAAGCGGACCACCAGCAATGATGCATTTGCCTGATGGAATGGATGTTGCCTCTTCGCGGATGAGACGAATATGGGGATGATTGTCCAGCTCGGTTTGCACCAATTTGCCGAAAGCCTCGCGATCGACTGCAAGCGCATGTCCGGCAGGAACCCTGCAAGCCTCAGCCAGTGGCAACAGCTTGCAGCCCAAGAGCTTGAGCTCTGCTTTCAAAAGTCCGGAAGCGGTATCCCTCCGGGTCGATTTGAGTGAATTACTGCAAACAAGCTCAGCAGGATTTCCACTTGTGTGCGCCGCGGTCATTTTTGCGGGACGCATCTCATACAGATCGATCTCAAAGCCCTTTTCCGCAAGATACAAAGCGGCTTCGCAACCTGCCAGTCCCGCTCCGATAATGGTGATTTTTTCCTTCATTGATACTCAGTCGGCTATTATTCTGTTTACGTGGTCAAGTTGGCAGAGGGTGAAAGCCGTCAAGACGAAACTCTGCCGAAAACAACGCTATACTTACGAGACCCCACTGTGCCTTTGTCCAAAATCGTCCATCACACCCCAAGTTTCTGGCATGCCGCATGGGCTGCGTCCTGATGCGCGGTTTTCTTGGTGTTGCCTTTTCCGGTGCCCATCAGTTTTCCGCTAACGTGAACTTCCACGATGAAGGTTTTGTTGTGTTCTGGACCCTCTTCAGCGGTGGTGATATAGCGTGGCGGGTCTTGGTTTTTGGATTGCATGTATTCCTGCAGGATGCTTTTATAGTTCACGAGTTCGTTGCGGTTGACCGTGGTTTCGTAGTCTTTGATGATGAAGTTTTTGATGAATTTGTTGGCAGAGGCGATGCCGCTGTCCAGATAGATGGCGCAGATGAGCGCTTCCATGGTATCGCTGAGGATGGAGGCTTTTTTGGCACCGCCGGATTGTTGTTCTTCGGGGCTGAGCAGCACGTATTTTCCGAGTTCCAAAGAGTTTGCCTTGAAGGTGAGATAGGTCTCCGAAACGATCTTGGATTTGAGCTTGCTGAGCTTTCCTTCCTGTTCGTCCGGATGGCGGGTAAATAGTTCTTTGGAGACGGCAAAGCCGAGGATGGAATCACCCAGAAACTCCATGCGTTCAAAGGGGGAGGGAGTTTTGTGGTCGTCGTATTTGCGCCGCAGATAGGATTTGTGGGTGAGCGCCGCCCTCAGTATAGTGCTGTCTTTGAAGGAATATTCTATCTTCTTCTGCAATTGCACGAGGCTCTTTTCCCATTTGGGATATTGTTCCGCGATGCGCTTGCCGTTGAAGTATTCAATGATCCTGGAAATGATCGGATTCACGGTTTTCCTCGTTTTCGCGGGGCTTTTATCCGCCTTGGGGTCTGCAAAAGGCTTGCCATCAGGCATGATGATCCAAGGGCTTCAACGTTTTCAACAAGTTGTCTTAGTCCTATGGCTCAGAGATATTTCGTGATGACGATGGCGGAATTGTGTCCGCCGAAACCGAGTGAATTGGATAGAGCAGCTTTGACGTCAAACTTTCTCGATTTGTGCGGCACATAGTCCAGATCGCACGCTGGATCGGGATTGTCCAGATTGATGGTGGGATGGACGATGCCGGTCTCAATGGATTTCACGCAGACGATGGCTTCGATGCCTGCAGCGGCGCCGAGCATGTGTCCGACCATGGATTTGGTGGAATTGATCAAGAGTTTGTAGGCATGCTCGCCGAAGCTATTTTTGATGGAAAGCGTTTCGCCTTTGTCGTTGAGCGTGGTCGAAGTGCCGTGGGCGTTGATATAGTCGATGTCTTCAGGTTTCAGCCCGGCATCGCGGATTGCGGCTTCGATGGCTCGGCTGCTTCCTTCTCCATCTTCTGTGGGCGCTGTGATGTGGTAAGCGTCGCCGGTGGCGCCATAGCCGGAAAGTTCGGCATAGATCCTCGCTCCGCGCTTGAGCGCGTGTTCGAGTTCTTCGAGGATGAGGATGGCGGAGCCTTCGCTCATGACGAATCCATCGCGGTCAACATCAAAGGGACGCGATGCTGCCTGAGGATTGTCGTTTCTGGTGCTGAGCGCGCGCATGGCGGAAAATCCACCCACTGCCAATGGTGAAACCGCCGCTTCCATGCCTCCGCTGACAATGATGTCCGCGTCTCCATATTGGATCATGCGCATGGCGGTTCCCAAAGCGTGGTTGGCACTGGCGCAAGCACTCATAACGTTGAAGTTGACACCTTTAAAGCCATGTTCGATGGAGATGTGCGCAGCGGCAATGTTTCCGATCATCTTGGGAATGAAGAAAGGACTGATGCGGCGAAAACCCTGGGTGTGGGCTTTGACGCATTCTTCTTCAAAAGTGAGGATTCCACCAATGCCGGCACCGGTGATCACGCCAACGCGGTTTGGATCATAGGAACCCGGAACGAGGTTTGCGTCCTTGACTGCTTCGCGGGCTGCTACCATCGCGTATTGGGTATAAAAATCAAGCTTTCTGGCTTCCTTGGCGTCAAAATGATCTTCCGCGCGGAAGTTTTTCACCTCTGCGGCAATGTGGGTAGGCAGGACGGAGGCGTCGAACTTGGTGATCAATCCGACCCCGGAAACGCCGTTGATCAGGTTTTGCCACACTTCCGCGACGTTGTTTCCAACGGGAGTGATAGCTCCGAGCCCGGTGATGACTACTTTTTTCTTACTCATAAAAACCTCATGTACTATTAGACTTGTCCTTGTATTATTTATGTTGGTCTAAAACATAGCGGCGCCATATCTTAGATCAATACAGACGGTTGACTTCAAAAAAGCGGAATCAGTCCTGATAACAAAAGCTATCAGGATTGATTCGCGGTTGATGCGATTAACCCAGTTTTTCCGTGAGATAATCGATGGCTTGGCCAACGGTGCGGAGTCTTTCCTGATCTTCATCAGGAATGACGATCTTGAATTCATCTTCAAAAGCCATTACGAGCTCCACGGTGTCCAAGGAATCGGCGCGCAGGTCATCGATGAAGTTAGCTGTAGGAACGATCTGAGATGCTTCCACATTCAGCTTGTCCATCACTATCTGTTTTACTCTTGCTTCAATATCCATTATTCCTCCTATGTTATTGAAGTGTGTTTTTTCATTGATGGGGCGAAAGCCCCGGTTCAATCTATTGCATGGTCAAGCCACCGTCAACGGCGATGGTCTGACCTGTGATATAAGCGCTTTCGTCGGACGCCAGAAAGAGGCAAAGCTTGGCGACGTCCGCGGGTTTTCCCATCTTTGCCAGAGGGATGGCTTTGCCATAGCTTTCCACCACTTCGGGAGGGAGCTTGGCGGTCATTTCGGTTTCTATAAATCCGGGGGCAATGGCGTTCACACGCACACCGCGGGAAGCGAATTCCTTGGCGCAGCTTTTGGTGAAGGCGATCATTCCACCCTTGGAGGCGGCATAGTTTGCCTGTCCGGCGTTGCCCATGATTCCGATCACGCTGGCGATGTTGATGATGCTGCCTTTGCGGGTTTTCATCATGTATTTAAAAACTTTCTGAGTGCAGAAGAACGTACCCTTGAGGTTGATGTTGAGCACGCTTTCCCATTCCTCTTCCTTCATCCGCAGGACAAGGTTGTCTTTGGTGACTCCGGCATTGTTGATCAGGACGTCGATGCCGCCAAGATCGCTGACGATTTTGGCAAAGAGTTCGTCCATACCGGCATTGTCCGTGACGTTGCCGATATAGCCAAAAGCCTGATATCCGCAGCCTTTGAGCTTCTGCACCGCGGCATCCACAGTTTCCGGCATCAGGTCGATGATCACGACCCGCGCGTTGTTTTGGGCAAATGTTTCCGCGATGGAATAGCCGATGCCTCTGGCGCCACCGGTAATCACCACTACCTGGTTGTCTATATCATATTTCATAATTTCCTCGAATGAGACTTGCGTGTTGAGCGCTCTACAACATCAAAGCGAGAGCATCAAAGCGTCAAGTTCTTCCAATTTGCCATAGTTTAAAACCAGTGCATCTTTGTCAATATTCTTTATCATGCCGGAGAGAACTTTCTGGGGTCCGAACTCGATAAAACGCTGCACGCCATGATCTAACATATATTGAACACTTTCCACCCAACGTACCGGCGAGATGATCTGACGTTCGAGTTTTTGGCGGGCGGTATCTCCAATCGTATTGGGTAGGGCGTCGAGATTGGATATCAGTGGGATAAAGCTATTCTTAAACTCGGCTTTTGCCATTTCCTGCGCGAGCCAGTCGCTTGCCCGGACGATCAGCGGAGTGTGGAAAGGCCCGCCCACGACGAGCGGGACGACCTTTTTGGCGCCTTTGCTTTTGGCGATCTCACCCGCTGTCGCGACTCCTTCTTGGGTGCCGGAGATCACGGTTTGGATCGGAGTGTTGAAGTTTACCGCGCGCACCAGTCCCACCGTTTCAGCTTCGATGCAGGCTTCGATCACGAGTTCTGCAGCAAGACCGATGATCGCCGCCATGGCAAAGGGTGCGCCATCATTGGCTTTGATCATGAATTCGCCACGCTTGTGCACCAAGTGCAGGGCATCGATCCAGGAAATGGTTCCATTGGCAACGAGGGCGCTGAATTCCCCCAAAGAGTGTCCGGCAACGAAGTCTGCGGTGATCCCGCTGCTCTTTTCAAAGCTTTTCATCGCGCAGATACTGTGAAAAAGGATGGCGGGCTGAGTGAACCGAGTCTCTCTGAGCAAGTCTTCGGGGCCATCGGAGATGATCTTCCGGAGTTTGGTGCCGTGAGCTTGGTCAAAATCATCCAACACTCTGGCATATTCCGGCACGGCGGCGATAAAATCCGTCGCCATGCCCACATATTGGGCTCCCTGTCCGGGAAATATAAAAGCTGTTTTCATCTCGATTCCTATTTTGTAGTGTATTAGTATCTCGCCAGGACGCTTCCCCAGGTCAAACCCGCTCCAAATGAAGTGAGCAGGATGATGTCCCCGCGGCGGATCTTTTTGCTGCGGATCGCTTCGTCGGCGGCGAGAGGAATCGTAGCGGAGGAAGTGTTGCCATATTTTTCGATATTGACGATGACCTTGCTCATCGGTACGCGCATTTTGTCCGCGAGCCCTTCGATGATACGAAGGTTTGCCTGATGCGGGATCACCCAATCGACGTCTGCGACCGTGAGTTTGTTGCGGCGCAAGATTTCGTCCGAGGAGGCAAACATGGATTTGATCGCATTTTTGTAGATGCGATTGCCTTCCATATAGACGGTATGCAGGTTTTTGTCCACGGTTTCGTGAGAAGCAGGCATCCGCGATCCA
This sequence comes from Candidatus Cloacimonadaceae bacterium, assembly GCA_030693415.1. NCBI lineage: Bacteria > Pseudomonadati > Candidatus Cloacimonadota > Cloacimonadia (SeqCode) > Cloacimonadales (SeqCode) > Cloacimonadaceae (SeqCode) > Cloacimonadaceae bacterium (SeqCode). Next base: position 9,283 of record JAUYAR010000055.1, read on the forward strand.
CCGGCTTGTTGGATCAGGTAATCACCCTGGCTGCCATCGGCATCGATCAGGATGTCTATGATTCTGGAGATATCGCTGGTTTCGGCTCTGGAAACGATTGTCGCTCCCGCACCATCGCCAAAGAGAACGCAGGTGTTGCGATCCTGCCAGTTTGTGATCTTGGTGAGGATATCCACTCCCAGGACGAGGACGTTTTTAGCAATGCCGTTTTCCACGTATTGCCGCGCTACGTCAAGGGCATAGACAAATCCGGCACAGCCTGCCGAGACGTCGAAGGCGGGGACGTTTTTCAGCCCCAGTTTCTTTTGGATAATGCAGGCGGTGGAGGGGAAAGGATGGTCTCCGGTGACCGTCGCGACCACGATGAGCTCGATCTCGCGATATTTGATCTGTGAAGCTTCGATGGCTTTGATCGCTGCCTGATAGCCAAGGTCGCTGGCAGCTTCATCCACGGTGGTGATATGGCGTTCAAACATTCCCGTGCGGGAGCGGATCCATTCGTCCGTGGTATCCACAATCTTTTCCAGATCAAAGTTATTGAGGATCTTCTTTGGCACGTAGCTTCCGAAGGAAGAGAATTTCGCATGATAAATAGCCATCAGGATAACCTCTCAAAGTACTCTTTGGTGTGTTGGACAAAGCCCGTCTTGGCAATGCGCGCGGCAAAGTGGATGGCGTTTTTTATCGCCTTGGCGTTTGATCTGCCATGGGAAACGATGCTGACGCCATTCAACCCTACCAACAGCGCGCCGCCATATTCAGTGTGATCGAGTTTGCGCTTGAGATATTTATAGACCGGGTAGGAGAGCATTGCGCCAAATTTCGCGATCCAATCTTTGTTAAACTGTTCTTTCAGGATGCCGAAAATGGATAGCACCGCCCCTTCGAGCGTTTTGAGCACGATGTTGCCGACAAAGCCATCGCAGACGATCACGTCTGTGACGCCTTTGAGCACGTCCTTACCCTCGATGTTGCCGGTGAAATTGATGTCCGCTGCATTTTGCAAAAGCATGTACGCCCCGCGGGAGACGTTGTTTCCCTTGGCGCTTTCCTCTCCGATATTGAGCAGCGAGACGCGTGGAGAAGCTGTCTTATAGAAAAACTGGTAATAGATGCTGCCGAGATGGGCAAACTGCAGCAGGTGCTCCGCCTCGCAATCGACGTTGGCACCCACGTCCAGGATGATCTCGTGATTGGCTTGAGTGGGAAAAGTGACGGCGATGGCGGGTCTGAGAACACCTTTGATGCGTCCATAAGCCAATAATGATGCCGCCATCATGGCGCCGGAATTTCCGGCGCTGAGCGCTGCGTCGGCAAGACCTTTTTGATGCAATTCCACCGCGCGCACCATCGAAGAATCCCTTTTGGCGCGCACTGCCGTGGCGCCGTAGTCTTCCATTAATATGCGCTCGCTGGCATGAACGACGCGGATTCTTTGCGGGTCATAAAAGTATTTGCCAAGCTCCTTGTTCAGGATGGTTTCATCCCCCACCAGGATCACTTCGCTGCAAAAATCTTCTTTGATTGCCTGGATTGCGCCTTCTATTTCCGGAAACGGCGCGTTGTCGCTTCCGAAAGCATCGACGGCGATTCGCATTTTACTCCTTGGCGGCTTTGATCTTTCTGCCGTCGTAGGTGCCACAATGATCACAAATGTGATGCGGGCGGGTGGCTTCGCCACACTTGGAACAGGTCGTGAACGCAGGAGGGGTCAGCGCGTCGTGCGTTCTGCGTTTGTCACGACGGGTTTTTGACGTCTTTCTTTTCGGGACAGCCATTGGTTTCTCCTTAAACACAATCAGCAGCAATGATATGATAATCCATAACCGCCGATTTTCATGATAATGACAAGATACACTGCTGCGATGCTGTGTAAAGTTTAATCTATCGAATCACAAACCTTGAAGGGCGCTTTTTTGTCAATGAAAATTGCTATCGCTGCGTTTTTGAAGGACTTGGAAACGTCATAAGCACAACTGTAATAGCCTCAAGAGAGAGGTCGTACCGATACCCGAGATGACTGCCCTTTCGATTTTATGTCTCAGCAATGCGAAAACTGGATTATTCACCAGTTCAACCCGTTCACCCGAAATTCGGTTCTTCCCCCATAGCATTACGGAATCAATACGGACTCATTACGGACTAAGTCCGTATTGACTCCGTAATGCTAAGGGGGAATGTGTCGCAGCATGCCGATGCTGCGGAGGCGATAAGCTGGAAGAGTGGAGAGATGTTTGTCGGTTAACAGGTGAACTGATGAACAGGTGAACGTGTGAGTTGCTCGTTCACCTGTTTACCCGTTCACCTTTCCACCATCCGCAGCATCGGCATGCTGCGCTACAGCTCTTTCCACTCCTGCAAGACCTCTCCGACGGTGTAGAGCGAGCCGCAACAGATGAGGACGTCGTCCGATTCCATATCGGAAAGAGCAAGATTGAGAGCCGCGGCGACGGAATCGGCGATCGTATATGGGACAGAGTGTTTGCCTACCTGTTTTGCCTGGTCTTCGGCAGTGGCGGCACGGTCGGATTGGTTTTGGGCGATATAGATATGAAAAGCTTTGCTGCAGAAAAGCGAGATCATTTCAAGATAGTCTTTATCCGCGAGGATGGAGATCAGGAAGCGGAGTTTTTGCTGCGGGAAGATGTTGTCAAGGGTATGGATGAGCGCTTGGACTCCCTGGACGTTGTGCGCACCATCGAGGATGATAACAGGTTGTTTGGAAAGCACTTGCATGCGTCCTTTCCAGTTGATCTTTTCCAATGCCGAGCGAATTGCTTCCTCACTCACAGCGATACCATGCTTCTGCGCATAAATAATGAAAGCGGCGAGGGCAACGGATAGGTTGGCGCTTTGGTGGCTGCCGATCAGGTTTGCCCCAAGGCTCTCAAACACCAGTTCTCCAAAGCGGAAATTGAAACAGATGCCATCGATATCCTGATTGACGGGATCAACATGGAAATCTCTACCTATCATAAAGATAGGCGCATTGCGTTCAAGGGCGATAGCTTCGATCACTGAAGAAGGCGAGGGATCGATATAGCCCATCACCAAGGGAATTCCTGCTTTGATAATCCCCGCTTTTTCCGCGGCGATGAGTTCAACCGTCCCACCCAAAGTTTTGATGTGATCCAGCCCAATGGAAGTGATGGCGGTAACCGACGGAGTAAATAGATTCGTGGCATCCAGCCTGCCGCCGAGACCCACTTCGATGACGCTGCAATCAAGCTCAGCTTCCACAAAGAGTTCAAAAGCGATGGCGGTGCTGATCTCAAAAAATGATGCATCCCACTTTTCAAAGAGCGTTTCATAGCGGTGAAAGCAATCCAATATCTGTGGAAACGAAAGGTCTTTGCCGCCCACGCGAAAGCGTTCCGTGTAATTGATCAGATGCGGGGAAGTATTCATTCCGGTGGAGAGTCCATGAGCTATGCAAAGGGCTTCGAGAGTGGCGCAAACGCTTCCCTTGCCGTTGGTTCCGGCGATGTGAAAACCATCGAGGCGGGTTTGCGGATCGCCCATTTCCGTCATCAGATTGCGCATGCGGTCGAGCTCCAGTTTCACGTTGCCGGAGTATTTCTTGTAGATATGATCGAGGAATTCCTGATACAGCACCGGTGCTCCTTTTCTTTGGATAAGAATTACCCGGCTCCGCCCAAAAAGGAGAGCCGGGTTATGCTACATATTGCGTATTTGCGCATATTGGGATGCCGAATTGCGATTCGGCTGTGGTGAATCGCAATTCCCCACCCCAATGGGAAACGGAATTCCCCACCCCATGCTTGACACAGCTTATTACATGCCCATGTTTGGGGCGCTTGGGAAAGCTTCCGGGAAGATCATTCTCTTCAGGACGGTGCTATCCGTTTTGCGTTTGGCAAAGGCTTCGCGGTCGGTCTTCCAGATGTTGATATACTGCATGATGGCGTTGAACTTTTTGGCGCCGTTGGATTTGGTCTGTTGGTCGATCCAGTCCATGTCGTCGATCATATAGTTCTGAAGGTTAGTGGGGCTCATATTTTCATAGAAGGTCTTTCCCAGGAAGTGTTTGGGAAACTTTTCCAGATTGGGGCAGATGACGATGACGCCGGTGTTTTGCTTGACCTCTTGGTTGAGCATTTCCTCCACGTATTTGCCAAAGACGATATAGCCTTTCTTTTCGCGATGCGTTTCGGGGCAATAGGTGATCTGCGCAAGGTAGGTGGCTTTGGGATTCTGCGCTTTGGGTGTGTTTCTCAGCACATTCAAGTCCCCGCCAAAATCGGATCTTTGATCACGCACAAAGTCCGTGGTCGCCACCCAGATGGATTTCATGTTGGTGGTGCAGTCATCGACGTTCTTTTCTTTGTCCAGGTTATAGAAATAGGGCAGCGCCAGCACAAAGATCAAGGCGGCAAACAGTATGATACTCAGTATGGTATATACCGAGATTCCCTTCTGGTTATGCAACATAAGTTACTCCTGAATGTTTCATGCTATTACCAGATTTTAAAGCGCGTTTCCCGTCAAGCCTTTTTTGCGGGAGGGAGGATTTTGTTGATGTAATTGTAGGTTTCCGGGATGTCCTTGAAGCGGTGACGATAGTCCTGATTTGGATCAATAGCTATATTTCGCATGCGTTTGGACACCTTGGTTTCGCCCCAGTTGTAGGCGGCGAGGATGAGAGACCAATTGCCGTCGAAACGCTTACTCAAATACTTTATGTACTTTGCGGAAAGGCGCAGATTGTATAGCGGAATGAAGAGCATACCGCGTTTGTGCTTTTCATGGATGTAAAACGCGGTGGATTCGCGGATCTGTCCCAAACCAATGGCGGAACGAGGCGAAATCGCGAAACTTCGAAAGGCGCTCTCCGTGCGGATCAACCGATAGAAGATCACCGGATCGATGCCATAATAGATCGCCACGCCGACCGTCATCAAGCGGATGGAAATGGGATTGAAAAGCGTGATCAAAAGCACCAAAAGCAGAACCGCGAACCCGGTCAAGAGTTTCTTGGTTCTGCCTTTGGTTTTCTTTTTGGACATGCGGAAGCTTATTTGAGATTCTTTTTGAAGTCGTTCAGCTTGAGGACGTGGGAGACCTCTTCGTTGATGATCCGGCGCAGGATTTCCTTGGCGTGGGGATCGTTGATCGTGTCGTTGACTGCGTGGAAATAGAGCAGGGTGTCCTTTTCAAAGGTGATGGCGTGGTCGATGACGCCATAGATGTCTTTGGCTTCGGCGGCTTTTTTGATGGCGGAAAACTCATTGTGAAAGATCCTGCCATCCACGATGGTTTTCAGATAGGCGGTGACGAGTTCCCAATCCGGGGAAAGCTCGAGGACTGTCATGTCCATGTCATCCCTAAGGTTGAGGAAGGTCTTTTCGTGGTTGAGTTCCTGATCTCTTAGCAATTCAAGGAATTCGATCGCTTGGAGATCGAGATCCTTGCGCTTGGTGGCTTCGTGATAGAAAGCATAGCCGTTGCGCTCGATCTGAACAGCCATTTCGACGATTTCGTTTACGGAATAGGTTGGCATAATTCCTCCCGGGTGTTTTGATATTTCTGTTATGGATATGATGTTCTGGTCTCGGGATTTGGCAAACTGAAAGTGTGGCGTTAGTTGAGATTTATCATTGGGTGAGGACATTGATCGGGCTGTTGCCCAAAAGGTTGCCCATATAATCCGTGGTGTCGCTCAGGGCTTTTTTTGTGCCGTCTTTTTGTTTGCCGACGGGTTCGCTATATATGGTTTCGCTCAATTGGCGCATCTTCAATCTGAGGGAGTCCGGTTTGATCTCTTGGGTGGTTTCCTTTTCGGCGGCGAGGTTTTTGTCCGCCGTTTCGGTTTTGAAGAGTTCGGGAGTCCTTAACCAATCTTGCATGTAGGCATAATAGACAAATGATGCCAGGACGAGGGCGAAGATGACGATGCCCACGCTCCAGAGAAAGTTTGTGGAAAGAAGTATCTTGCTGTGCCGGACGTTTTGGGGTCGGGCGTGGCTGGTTTTGGTGTGTTCAGGCATCATAACACTCAGCTCCGCCATCACTTCCGGAACGTCGGCTTCCAGATAACGGGCATAGTTATAGACGATTGCCTTGGCGACGCCATAGGGTCCGAGGTCGAAAAAGCGGTTTTCCTCGATCAGTTTGATCTGTTCAGGGCGGATGCGGATATCGAGAAAGATGGCGCGGTAATCCAGTTCTTTGCTTTCGCGCAGATCATGCAGATGCTTGCCTAAATTTTCCATTGATACGCTCCGCTGAATGTTTCCGAGACTTCTCCCCCGAGAACGCATTCGCCGCTTTCCAGATATTGGATGCTGACCGCTCCGCCGGGCATGTTCACCGTCACGCGTTTTTTGAGGATACCTTTTTCCATGCCGCAGAGAACGCAAGCCGCCGCTCCGGTGCCACATGCAAAAGTTGCGCCCACGCCGCGTTCCCAGATTTTGATCTCGATCTCTTCACTGGAAATGACGCGGACAAAATGCGTATTCACCGCTGAGGGCAGATCCGGGTGCCGTTCAAAGACGGGTCCGTAGTGCAAATGGGGATCATCCTCCAAAGGAAGGTCAAAGCAGACGAAATGGTGGTTTCCGACGTTGACGAGGCAGCCATTGATCCCTTCTACGACGATCATTGGAGAAACGATGAAGGGTTTGCCGAGGCTGACTTGGACAGTGTTATTTTCGATCAGGATAGGGCGGATGCCGGCATCGGTGGCAATCTCTGCTTCCGTGATTCCGGAAAGCTCCTTCAATAGGCGGGAAATGCAACGCAGAGCCGATCCGCACATGAGAGCGCGACTACCATCGGAATTGAAGATCTGCATCTTTGCCGCTGCGATTTCGGAATCCAAAAGCAAGACCAAGCCATCCGCTCCGACGCCGAAACGCCTGTCGCAGATGTCTTTCGCCAAGCGTGCGGCATCGAAATCCGCTTCCTGATGACCAAGCAGATTGAGGATGACGAAGTCGTTGCCCTGAGCCTGCATCTTAATGAAGGGAATCTGCAAGGATCTCCTCCATCATTTGATTGAAACTATAAAAGCCCTTGCGCCCTGATATCCATTTTGCCGCCTGCAAAGCTCCGAGGGCAAAGCAGCTGCGGTTGCGCACCCGATGCACGAGTTCGACGGTATCCGCTTCGGAATCGAAACCCACGGTGTGGGTTCCCGGTATTCTGCCTCCGCGGACGCTGGCAAAATGCAATTCATCCTCTTCTATCCTGCGGTCGAGCTTTTCATAGACCGCTTTGTTCTTGCGGCTGCTGTGGCTGATGATGGCACGCGCGAGCTGGATGGCGGTGCCGGAGGGGCTGTCCGCTTTTTGGTTGTGGTGCAGTTCATAGCCAAAGACGTCATAAGTCGCGAAGGGATCAAACAAAGCCGCCGCCTGTTCCACGATGCGGGTGAAGAGATTCATCCCGATGGAGAAATTCGCGCCAAAGACGATCCCGATCTTGTATTCTTCCGCCAGGGCACGCACTTCACTGTGATGTTCGTTCCAGCCGGTAGTGCCGATCACCATGGATTTCCCAAGTTTGGCAAGCTGGCGGACGTTTTCCAGAACCGCGGAGGGGTGACTGAAATCGAGGCAGACGTCTGCACCGCGGACGCTTTCTTCGGTGATTGCGTCAAATTGGACATCCTGATGGGGATCGATAATGGAAGAGACGTTGCACTCCATGCTTTCTGCCAGAGAGTGGATCATTTTACCCATCTTGCCATAGCCGACTATCGCGATTTGATCGATCATTTTCCTATCCTTCGCTGTGCAGGCGGATCAGCATATTGATGAACTCAACTCCGCGCTGCAGCTCTTTGATTTCGATATCTTCTTCGACGGTGTGCACCTTGTTCATGCCGGTGCCGCAGATGATCATCGGCAAGCCTTGTCCGTTGAAGATATTAGCATCGCTGCCTCCGCCGCCGACCGTGGTTTCGGCAGTGATTTGAAGCTTTGAGAGCGCGTCCAATGCGAGCTGCACCACTTTCTGATCCTCCGGAATGCGGAAAGCGGCATATTCCTGATGCATCACAAATTCGTATCCTGCAAAGCCGAAATCATAGTGATGCCGCTGCACCGCACTTTCCACGGCATGACGAATATCGAGGCAGACCTGTTCAAGCTTGTGCGGGTTGTGGCTGCGCGCTTCACCTTTGAGGATCACCTTGTTTGGAACGATGTTTGTGGAGGAGCCGCCATTGATGACCCCCATGTTGCAGGTGGTTTCATGATCGATCCTGCCCATGGGCATTGAGGCAATCGCTTCGGCGGCGACGCAAATGGCATTGATGCCTTTTTCAGGTTCCACTCCCGCGTGCGCTTCCTTGCCGGTGATAGTGATGCGAATGGAGTTTTGCGCCGGTGCGCCAAGGAGAAGATCGCCGACGCGATGCGCATCCAAAGCGTAGCCAAAGGCGGCTTTGAGCAAGCTTCGATCAAAATTCTTCGCTCCCAATAGACCGATCTCCTCGGATACGGTGAAGAGCACTTCGATGGGCGCGAGCGCGATCCCGCTTTCCTGCGCTTTCTTGATCCCGAAAAGGATCTCCGCCACGCCGGATTTGTCGTCTCCGCCAAGCACTGTGCTGCCATCGCTGCAGATGCGGTTTTCACAGATCTGGGGATGGATTCCCTTGCCGGGCTTGACGGTATCCATGTGTGCGCAGAAAAGGATCGGAGCGATATCCGCTCTTCCGGGAAAACGGGCAAGGATGTTTCCAGCGTTTCCGCCGATGATAACGTATGCGTTATCTTCCACCACTTCCGCCCCGAGCGAAAGCAGGTCTTCCTTGACGGCATCGACGACGGCGCGTTCGTCCAGCGATTCGCTGTCGATGGTGACAAGCTGCATAAAATAGCTGACGATGTCTGAAAGCATGATTAGCCTCTATATTTATCTCTTACGACCATGCAATTTGGGCTCTTGCTTTTTGTCAAAAGAATTATTGCCGAAAGAGGTCAACTCCGCCCTAACAAAGAAAAACCCCGGGTAATATCTTTCCCGGGGTAGATTCGGAAGTTATGATAAAACGCTATTTTGCCAGCACCATCTTCTTGGTGATGAGCTGGGTTGAAGTGCTCAACCGGTAGAGATAGATTCCGCTTGCTGCTTTTCTTCCTTGTTCATCCAATCCGTCCCAGAGAATGCTGTGGTTTCCAGCGTTCAGAGTGCTATCTTTGAGCAGTGTTTTGACAAATTGCCCTTTCAGGTTATAGATTTTCAGACTTGCCGTATCCGCCTTGACCAGGTCAAAAGCGATGGTAGTGACTGGATTGAAAGGATTGGGATAGTTCTGGTATAACTGCGGCAAAGCTGCCGGGGGGCTATATTCATCGTCGTTGTCCACCGGAAAGCTGGATATCCTGATCGCTAAGATCGAGGAAATAAAGCCATCGCATCTAAACACTCCGGCACGCGCATCTGACCAAAGCAGCATGGCGTTTTCTCCGATGACCGCTGCGCTGATCCCTCTTTGATCGTAAGGCGCGTCGCAAACTACTATCGGAGCATAGCCCACTGCCTGTCCCTGCGGATTGATATGGCGGATAAATATGTCTTGCCACCCCTCTTGGTCAAGGCTGTTCTCAGACCAATAGCAGGTCATCTTTCCGCTGGCATATTTGAGCAGAACTGCTCCATCGCAGTTATCAAGCTCGGAGCTTATGAGGTTTCCAGCTTGGGGATAAAGCAATGTGCCGGAAGAAGATATCTTTTGCAGACGCAAGTCCCATGTATTGGAAAAAAACATATAGACAAACGTGACCGCTTCGTCATAAACTGCGTCCATGACCCACAAATTGGCTCCCAGGGCAATGCCGTTATCACCCCACTCACGCGTTCCGGCGGAGCTGATCTTTTGGACAAAGACGTTTGGTGTGTATAAAAAACTGATGAAGACGATCAGGTCATCTCCATTCAAACCACATTCGACTATCCCCTGATTGTCGGTGTTGTCTTCCGAGAGCAGAGAAACGCCCGCGGCGCTCCAACCCGCTTCCGGATAACCGTTAGCGTTCATCAGCAGTGCCTTTACACTACTTTCCGAAGTCATTTCGTCTAAGCGATGTTTCCAAAGAAAGTATCTACCCCGCACTGTGGAAAAACACACGCCGCCATAATCAGCATGTGATGCAATCACGATCCCGTTTTCACCCCACATTTTCTGTCCGCCGGAGACGCGTTGCCCTTTGACCAGTCTCGCATTCGAGATATTTTCGCTCCATCCGATATAGATGTCCCCATCGGAATAGCTCAGATCAACGCTTGCCTCCAAAAAACTACCGGAGGCGATGATGATTCCTCTATCCGGATAGATCGTCGTTCCGTTGTGATCGATTTTCTGGAGATAGCATTTCATCACGTTTTGCACAGGAGTGGAATAGAGAATTGCGACGGAGTTATCCGGCAGTCCGATCAAGCGGAAATAGGAATCCTCTCCCGGAGCTAAATTCAACGCTCTGCCGTTTGCCTCCAACTGCGGATTTAGGTCTGAATAGCTGATCTGATAATAGATTTTGTGTTCATTGCTGCGAGAGTCTATCCAGGCGCTGAAGTATTTGTCGTTCATGGCGATCGTGTTGCCTCCGGCTGCCATTCCATTTAGGACATCGACCACCGGAAGCCCGCCTTGGGCAAGATACAAAGTGCCGCCGGTACTGACTACCTGGCGGCGGATAAGCTTTTTCACTCCGGTAACTTCCTGCCACAAAAACATGGCACGATCGGCAAAGGCGATGCAGACGGGGCTTTGCACCCACCGGTCGGCGATGCTCAGTTGCATCCCCCCGGTAGCCCATTGCGGAGTGCCGGAGGAGTCAAAATGCTGTGCCTTCACCTGTAATTCCTGATCGTCATTCTGAGACAGAATCCAACTGATCCAGGCTTTACCGTTGGCATGCACGCTCAGGCGCTTTTGACGGATAACGAGACCTTGACCGCTGCAGATCTCGATCCCTCCCGGAGTCCAAAGCGGAGCGAAGCTGGCGTCCAGCTTCTGGATCATAAATCTTGAGATCCATGTGTCGGTCACATCATTCCAGATGATCACCAGCCCGCCATCGGGTGTGCATTGAAGTTTCACGGCATCGTCGCCATAATAGACCGGGGCTATGCCGGTATTTACGGCTCCGGGCAGCAGCAGGTTGCCGCTGTTGTCCATTTTATGCAGATACAGCACATTTTCGTAATCTGTGAATGTAGAGAATAGTATGAACTCGCCACCCACGCCCGGTGTGATCGAATACTTGCCTCCGGGAAAAGCCGCAGCCGCCAGCATGGGGTTGTTCCCGATCACTTCTCCGGAGGGGGAAACGCGAAGTAAATGATTCCCCGCCTGGCTGATTTTAACGTTTACGATCGCTCCTCCGCTGCCGTCTCTCACCGCTGCATCTATCGAAAAGTAAGTGCTGAAACTGTGAATAGCAGCTCCTCCGGCTTGCCAAAGCTGATTGCCCCAGCCGTCCAGATTCTGTCCCAAAAGAATATTCGCTCCCATGATGTTCCGGAAAAAGACATAGGCGCCACCGTTTGCGTTTGGCACCAAACAGTGTCTGTAATAATAAGCGACGGTATCCGTGATCTGGATTCCGCCTGCGGGCCATAATAGCTGTCCGTTGGAGGTAAACTTTTGCACCCAGATCGTGACCGGGGATTTGATTGGACCATCTTCCCACATGATGATGAAGTTATTGTCCGAGCTGGGAATCACCGCGTTGATGGTTTGTCTTCCGGGTTTGAGGACGATCGGCAATGGCTGCTGCCACAACATTTGTCCGGAAGAATTGATCTTCTGGGCATAAATGTTCAGATCGCCGCCTATGGTGTCCTCCCAGAGCACAATCTCGCAATTATCCGGCGTGCGGATGTGATGCGTGTTCCAATGGATGGTCCTTCCCTCGCGGATGGCAATTTCCTCCGCGGAAACCGAACAAGCCAAAACCAATAGCAACAAAGCCGTGAGCAGCAAAATACGCATGAGAACCTCCAGGTGCTTTCGCGATGACATAGCATGTAGCAAATATTATTCCATCTTTGGAAGAATATCCCAAAAAGGAACATGGAATTACCGACGTCCCCGTCGGTTCATGCGCGTCCGCCCCATCATTGACGACACAACATCATGTAGTATAGCATAAAGTTTCACAGGGTGATCAGCAAATCATCTTCTCTCTTTATACATATTGTGTCCTCCACCCCGAGCTATCTTGTGTCGCCACTGATGGGATTGCGGCGTTGGAACCGACGGGGACGTCGGTAATTCCATATTCATTCCACCCTTTTCAGGACACCTCATCTCTCATCTCTCATCTCTTATCTCTCATCTCTTATCTCTCATCTCATCTCTCAGCTCTCATCTCGGGACATCTTCCCCCTTTGCATTACGGAATCAATACGGAGTCATTACGGACTAAGTCCGTATTGACTCCGTAATGCTCACGGGAAGGGATAGATGCGCTATTAAGTATCATGTTGCCACACAGGGAGATATGTCAATTTAGTCCATCTATCCCAAATTGCTTCGGTCAACAACGCTATCTTTCTTACATTTTTCCATTGACAACCAAAGTCCCTTCGGTATTTTGAGACTTGGTATGTGTTTATCAAATTACTGATTCGATTTACATCTTTGGCAGGGCTTGTATCAAGCCTGAAAAGCATGAAGCGAAATCAGGCAAGATACTATCGGGAATAGGTATGATCAGATTAGAAGACATAAAAGCAGGAGCCCTGATTCAGGGCTTGGAACCGGGAGAAGTGGTTCGCATTGTGACGAGTGAACCCATCGGAACTAATGCGCTCACAGTTTATTACAAGAAAAACGACGGCGCCCTTTTAGAACGTCTGATTTACCGCACTGACGAGATCAATCTTGCACTGGCAGTATCCGGTCGTCCTTGGTCATTTGATGCGGCAGGTGCTGATTTTAAGCTGGCTGTGGAGGCTTGCCGGATCAATCTCGCATATCTCTTTGACCCTATGATGGCAGTGCATACTTCAAACATTGAACCCTTACCTCATCAAATCACCGCAGTTTATGAATCCATGCTTCCCAGGCAACCGTTGCGCTACATCCTTGCTGATGATCCCGGAGCAGGAAAGACGATCATGGCAGGGCTATATATGCGGGAACTTATCATGCGAGCCGATGCCAAACGCATATTGATTATTGCTCCCGGTTCATTAGTAGAGCAGTGGCAAGATGAAATGTATGAGAAGTTCGGTCTGGATTTCTTTATATTTTCTCGTGATATGGAAGCCCAATCTCATAGTGGAAACCCCTTTGAGGATTTTGATTACCTGATTGCCCGGATAGACATGGTTTCTCGTGATGAAGAGCTGATGGAAAAGCTGAAACTCACCTATTGGGACTTGGTGGTGATAGATGAAGCCCATAAGTGTTCTGCATCATGGTTTGGCAATGAACTAAAGAAGACCAAACGCTATAAACTTGCCGAAGATGTGGGCAGCATCACCCGGCATTTCCTTTTGATGACGGCTACACCTCATAAGGGCAAGGACGAAGACTTTCAAACCTTCCTGGCACTACTTGATTCTGACCGCTTCTATGGCAAAACTCGTGATAGTGCACAATCTATAGATATTTCCGACCTTATGCGTAGAATGGTAAAGGAAGAGCTGCTCAAATTTGATGGCACTCACCTTTTCCCTGAGCGGAAAGCCTATTCAGTCTCGTATAAGCTTTCAGATCTGGAAGCTGAGCTATACCTTGCTGTTACTGAATACGTTCGTGAGGAAATGAATAAGGCAGACCGACTGGAAGGCAAGCAAAGGAATACCATCGGCTTTGCACTTACAATTCTGCAACGCCGTCTGGCATCGAGCCCGGAAGCGATATACCAATCTTTAAAACGCCGGATGGAAAAGCTGACCCGCAGATTGGAAGAGGAAAAGCTCATCCTGCGAGGTGAACTGATTCGTAAGGCAGATGATTTGGACGTCCCGGAAGACCTTGACGATTTGAATAGTGAAGAGCAAGAAAACATGGAAGAGGAATTGGTCGATAGAGCTACCTCTGCTCAGACCATCCAAGAATTTGAGCATGAAATCATCATCCTGACCAGACTTACCAAACAAGCAAAAGAGCTGCGTGATTCAGGTCTTGACCGCAAGTGGGAAGAGCTTTCCAACCTCTTTGAGAACAACCCACATATACGAGAAAAGAGCGGTCGTTATCGCAAGCTCATAATCTTTACCGAGCATCGAGATACCTTGAATTATCTCCATAACCGGTTAAACGATTTGATTGGCAATCCAGGTGCCGTTATCATCATCCACGGTGGTGTCAAACGAGAAGAACGGCACAAAGCTCAGGAGCTGTTCCGAAACGACCCCAGAGTTAGTATTTTGCTGGCAACTGATGCTGCCGGTGAAGGTGTGAACCTCCAAAATGCCAACCTGATGGTCAATTATGACCTACCCTGGAATCCCAATCGCATTGAACAGCGCTTTGGACGTATCCACCGTATTGGTCAGCAGGAAGTCTGCCATCTCTGGAATATGGTGGCAATGGAAACTCGGGAAGGCGATGTATTCCTCAATCTCTTTAACAAACTCGAAATACAGAGACAAGCTCTGGGTGGACGTGTATTCGATATCCTCGGTGATGTCTTTGAAGAAATAAGCCTGCGGGATTTACTCATTGAAGCCATCCGTTATGGAGACGACCCTGTCGTGCGAGCCAGGCTCTTTGAAGTGGTGGAAGGCGTGCTCGATACCGAACATATCAAAAACATCCTCAACCGCAATGCCTTGTGTGAGGAAGTGATAGACGAAAAGCGCCTTTTTTCAGTAAAAGCAGAGATGGAAAAAGCTGAAGCCAGGAAGCTGCAGCCCTATTTCATTCGTGCCTTCTTCAGCAAAGCCTTTGAACAACTCCGTGGTGAGCTTCGAGCACGTGAATCCGGCAGATGGGAAATCACCTATGTTCCTGCCAACATTCGTGAAAGAGATCGACAGATATCAGGCAGAAACCGACGTAATATGAATCCCGTCACTACAAAGTATGAGCGTATCTGCTTTGATAAACAGTTCGTTCGGTTAGCCACCCGGGAATTGGCAATGGCAAGTTTTATCCATCCCGGACATCCACTCATGATGGCTGTAACGGATTTGATGCTGGAAGCGCATCGAAACAAACTGAAACAAGGCTCTGTGATGCTCGATCCCAACGATGATGGCATAGTGCCCAAAGCACTGATTATCATCGACCATGCTATCAAAGAAGGTTATAATCGGGATCGATGCGTCTCCCGTCGGATGCAGTTTGTAGAAATCACTCCCGAAGGAGTTGTCAGTAATTCCGGTTGGGCACCCCATCTCGATCTTGAACCCATTTCAGATAGTGATTTAAATCTGATCAAAGGCATCCTCTCGTCTGAATGGCTATCAGAGAATTTGGAACAGGAAGCTCTTGCCTATGCCACTGCTCAGCTTGCACCAGAACACTTTAGTGAAGTGCAAAGCCGCAGAGAGCAGCATGTTTCCAAGACTCTAACTGCGGTGCATCAAAGACTAATCAAAGAGATAAACTACTGGTCGGATCGCAAAATCAAGCTGCAGGATGATTTGGCTGCCGGAAAGCAAACCAGAGTTAACATAGATAACGTAAATCGTACCATAGATGAGCTAACTCATCGGCTTGAATCCAGAAGCAAAGAGCTGAAAGAAATGCGCCATATCGTCTCAGAAACACCTCATGTCATTGGCGGTGCTTTGATCATTCCTGCTGGTTTGATAGCTCAAATCAAAGGTGAACCCAACTGGTCTGCCGATGCAGAAGCTCGTAGCCGGATTGAACTGAAAGCCATGCAAGCTGTGATGAATTACGAGAAGTCACTTGGATGCGATGTTATTGATGTTTCAAGTAATAACTGTGGTTGGGACATCACCAGCATTCCACCGATGCTGAATGGTCGCTTACCTGAGACCAAGCACATCGAAGTAAAGGGAAGGGTCAAAGGACAATCCACGATCACAGTTACCCGCAACGAAGTTCTCTATGGCTTGAATCAGGCAGATAAATTCATCCTGGCGATTGTCGTCATAGATGGTGATGACTTTGAAGGGCCTCACTATATCCGTAATCCTTTTACTCTGGAACCTGATTGGGCAGTAACCAGCATCAATTTGGATATAGGCAGTTTGCTGAATAGGGCATTTAATAATGAGGGTTTATGAATAAGGATATAGCAGCTTTTAAACCAGAGTTTTGGGTTTATAGTTCAGAAGATGGAACTATAAAAATCCAAGCCAATCTGAAGGGCGAAACTCTATGGCTTTCGGCTTTACAAATGTCGGAGCTTTTTGGCATAAACATTTCTGGCATTAGAAAACACCTAAAGAACATCTTTGATAGTGGAGAACTCGAGCGGGATTCAGTTAGTGCAATTTTTGCCTTAACTGCTAGTGATGGGAAAACCTATAAGGTAGAACATTACAACCTTGATGCCATCATATCTGTGGGTTACCGTGTGAATAGCATCATTGGCACCAGATTCCGCATTTGGGCTACTCAGCGCTTGAAAGAATACCTGATCAAAGGCTTTACGATGAACGATGAGCTTTTGAAGCAAGCTGGCGGCGGCTCTTATTTTGACGAATTGCTCTCCAGAATCAGGGATATCCGCTCCTCTGAAAAGGTCTTTTGGCGTAAAGCGCTGGATATCTATGCTACCAGTATCGATTATTCTCAAAGGGCTGAAGTCTCCCGCGATTTCTTCAAAGTAATCCAAAACAAAATGCACTGGGCAAGCCACGGTCACACCGCTGCAGAGATTATCTACCAGAGAGCCGATGCAGAGCTGCCAAACATGGGCTTAACGAATTGGCCCGGATCAAAGCCACTTAAAGCAGACACAGAAATTGCCAAAAACTACCTCAATAAAGAGGAATTGGATATCCTTAACCGGATCGTAAGCATGTACTTGGATTTTGCTGAATTGCAGGCATTGAACAGAACGCCCATGTATATGAAGAATTGGATTGTGAAGCTGGATGAATTCCTAAAGCTTAGTGGAAGAGATATTCTGGGACACTCAGGAAATGTAAGTCATGAAAAAGCCCTGCTCAAAGCCCGCTTGGAATATGATAAATGGCATCACACAGAGCTTGAACAGCCTTCGGATGCTGACAAACACTTTGTGGAAGCAATGGACGAAGTTAAACAGATTACCAACCAAACCAAGCCTAAGAGAAATAAATGAGTGAATACAAAGTTAGAGCACCCAAGAAGCTAATAGAAGTAGCGCTTCCTCTCAAAGAAATAAATGAGGCTTGTGTCCGTGAAAAGTCCATCCGGCATGGTCATCCTTCTACTCTGCATTTGTATTGGGCAAGGCGACCTCTTGCTGCTGCCCGAGCGGTTCTGTTTGCTCAATTAGTCAATGACCCCGGCTGGGATGAGGCGTTGCAAATCGGTAAGAAACGTAAAACCGATGCCAATAAAGAGCGTGAACGGCTCTTTGAGATCATCCGCAAACTGGTGAAATGGGAAAATACCAATAACGAAACAGTATTGGAAGAAGCCAGAGCTGAGATTCGTAAAAGCTGGAAAGTAACCTGTGAACTAAATAAAGACCATCCCGATGCGGCAACCCTCTTTAACCATGATAAACTCCCCGCTTTCCATGATCCCTTTGCCGGGGGAGGTTCCATTCCCTTGGAAGCCCAACGACTTGGCTTGGAAGCTTGGGCAAGCGATCTGAATCCGGTAGCTGTGCTGATCAATAAAGCCATGATTGAGATACCACCTATGTTTGTGGGCAGACGTCCAATTGGACCTATCCCGGAGCATGAAAAACAGATGGAGATGGAAAGATATACGTGGGGTGGAGTTAGCGGCTTGGCAGAGGATGTCCGCAGATATGGACATTGGATGAGAGAAGAAGCATATAAACGTATTGGACACTTTTATCCTCCAATCGAAGTGACTCCAGAAATAGTGAAAAATAGACCTGATTTAAGTCAATATAAAGGAAAGCATCTTACAATTATTGCCTATATTTGGGCAAGAACTGTTAAAAGTTCTAATCCGCTCTTTTCGCATGTCGATGTTCCATTAGTATCAACTTTTCTATTATCCGACAAGGTCGGTAAAGAAGCTTATATTGAGCCGATTATTGATGGAGATAAATACGATTTTAAAGTCCGTGTTGGTATGCCAGATGATATTGAGACTGTAAAGAAAGGTACTAAGGCAACTGGCAGGACATCTAATTTCTATTGCTTGCTATCTAATACTCCAATAGATGGGAAATATATCAAATCAGAAGGTCAAGCTGGTAGAATAGGCACAAAACTAATGGCATTAGTAGCAGAAGGAAAGAATTGTAGAGTGTATCTTTCTCCGGATGAGCATCAGGAGATGATAGCAAAATCCGCAGTTCCCACTTGGAAACCAGAGCAATATCTTGTTGGTAAAAGTGCAGATCAATTACCTTTATATGGGATGAAACAGTATAAAGATCTGTTTTCAGATAGGCAGTTGATGGCGCTAAATACTTTCTCAGAACTAATCCCTGAGGTAAAGCAACTTGTATCAACGGTAGAGGGTTCAATAATTGGGTACAAAGTTGATTCTCCTCTAATTATCAAAAACATTGGGGTATCATTTTTAGAAGCGATTTCATTATATTTAAGCTATGTTATTGATAAATGCACTGATTATTGGACTAATGTATGTAGTTGGCATATTAGTAAGTCATTAATCAGAAATACATTTGGTAGGCAGGCAATAGCGATGGTATGGGACTATGCAGAAACTAATCCATTCAGTTCTTCTTCTGGCAACTTGATTTCCATGTTAGATTGGGTATGCCAGGCAATTAAAAAATTACCTGCTCAGCAACATGGAATAGCAGTTCAATCTGACGCTGCTATTCAGGATATCTCAGCTAACAAAATTGTCTCGACTGATCCCCCATATTATGATAACATTATGTATGCTGATTTATCGGATTTTTTCTATGTTTGGCAGAAACAATCACTGAAATCAATCTTCCCATATTTATTCACTACTTTGGCAACCCCCAAAGAGAACGAACTTGTAGCCTCCCATTATAGACACAGAACAAAGAAGGAAGCAGAGCAGTTTTTTCTGTCTGGCATGATCAAGGCTATGAGCAATATCTC
This sequence comes from Candidatus Cloacimonadaceae bacterium, assembly GCA_030693415.1. Lineage (NCBI taxonomy): Bacteria > Pseudomonadati > Candidatus Cloacimonadota > Cloacimonadia (SeqCode) > Cloacimonadales (SeqCode) > Cloacimonadaceae (SeqCode) > Cloacimonadaceae bacterium (SeqCode). Next base: position 28,426 of record JAUYAR010000055.1, read on the forward strand.
TCATCAATCGCATCTAGCGTTTCCAGTAACTATTTATTATGCCTTCAAGCAATCAGAGACTACCGATGGTGGTAGTTCTTCTACTGGGTGGGTTACTTTTTTAGAAGCTGTTATTGAATCAGATATGGCAATTGTTGGTACTTGGCCAATGCAAACAGAACTTGCAAACAAGGTAAGTGGTATTGGCAGCAATATGCTTGCCTCGTCAATTATCCTTGTCTGCAGAAAACGCGGTGATAATACTCTTAGCATCTCCCGAAAGGACTTTCTCCGTAAACTTAGCTCATCGCTGCCAATAGCCCTGGACGCCATGATCAATGGTAGTGAGACCTCAAGCCCTGTTGCTCCGGTTGATTTAGCGCAAGCTACCATTGGGCCCGGAATGGCAGTTTATTCCAAATACAAAGCAATCTTAGAATCTGACGGCAGTCCAATGACGGTACATACAGCGCTTATTCTCATCAACAAAGTTCTGGATGAGTATTTCAAAGAGCGGGAAGGCGATTGGGATAATGATACCCGTTTCTGCCTGCAGTGGTTTAGCGAATATGGTTGGAAAGAAGGTGCTTATGGTGAGGCGGAAGTGCTTGCCACGGCAAAGGGGCTTTCTGTCGAAGGTGTGCGTGATAGTGGAGTTTTGATTGCCGGCAGTGGTAAAGTGCGCCTGTATCGCCCGGCTGAGTATCCCTCGGACTGGAATCCACTTAAAGATGACCGAACTCCAGTCTGGGAAGTATTGCATCAGCTAATCCGGGCACATCAAACCAGTGGCGAATCTGCTGCCGCAGAGATAGCATCGGCAGTTCCGCAATTAGCAGCAACTGCCAGACAGCTTGCTTTCCTGCTATATACTTTGTGCGAACGTCAAGGCTGGGCAGAAGATGCCAGACCCTATAATGATCTTGTCACTGCCTGGCTTTCCATCGAAAAACAAGCTCAGGATAGAGGTATAAAAGGTGATCAGATTGAGGCTGAGTTTTAGTAGTGAGGAGATATCATGCTGAGGATAGTTGAACTGCTTGCCCGGGAAGAAGGCAAGACTCTGGAATTCAAGCGTGATTGCAGTTCGCTTGATCCGATTGTCAAAACAGTGATAGCCTTTGCCAATACTGCTGGTGGCCAAATTCTGATTGGGATTCGAGATCAGAACAAAGAGATAGTTGGGGTTGAAGATCCTACCAGCGATGAATCCAGGTTGTGTAATGCCTTCTCTGACATGATATGCCCACAAATGATCCCCGACATAAATATAATAAACTACAGGGGATTATCCCTTCTTTTGATTAGCGTCCCTCATCTCAGCGGACCGTATTACCTTAGATCGGTTGGCTTGGAGCGTGGTGCATATATCCGTTTGGGGTCATCAAACCGTGTGGCAGATGTGGACATGCTTGAAGAGCTCAAACGCCAGGCACAGAATAAGTGTTATGACGAAACTCCTCTGCTCGGAATGAACTCGGAACAAATAGACTTCCGAGTAGCTTCCGAGTTGTTTGCCAAGCATGGTAAACTCATTGATATGAATAAGCTTGCGAATATAGGAGCTCTGCAATTACATGGTGAGAGGCTGGTACCAAGTATTGGAGGACTACTTCTATTTGGCTTAAACAAAGCAACGGAGTTTCCCGATGCAAAAGTTAAATGTGCCAGATTCAAAGGGACCGTGAGTACTGAATTCGTGGACAATCTGGAAACCAGTTCGGGCTTGATAGATGCTGTGGATGAAACTATTGCATTTATCCGCAGACACTCCAAACAGGGGCTGGAGATTGGCACCATCGCCCACAAGGTAATCTCGGAATATCCTGATATAGCTATACGGGAAACGGTTATAAATGCCATTGTTCACACCGATTATGCTATCAAGGGGATGAGTATCAGAGTGGGAATTTTTGATGATAGAATTGAAATCACGAATCCTGGAAGCCTACCCTTCGGGATTAGCATGGAGCATTTATTCTCTGGTGTATCCAAGCTGAGAAACAGAGTAATCGGCAGGGTATTTCATGAACTGGGCTTGATTGAGCAATGGGGTACAGGTATTTCCAGAATCAAAGAAACCTGTCGCCTGGCAAATCTTCCCGAGCCGCGCTTTGAGGAACTTGGCGGGAGCTTTAGAGTAACTCTATATTCTAGTTCTCAGCCACATATTGCTAAACGGGGATGGGAGTTGCAGCTTGTGGAATACCTGCAAAAACATCAGGAAATAAGCTCAAAGCAAGCAGCAGACCTTTGGGGAATAAGTGAAAGGGCTGCCAGAACGAAGCTAAAGGTTTTGATTGAGGATAGAGTCATTACCAAGATCGCCACCAACCCCAACGACCCTAAAACTGTATATGTATTACAATCTTGGAATTGATCAGGAGACAACATGATAAAAGCATGGCGAGACATCGCAATTCCGCATCAGGACGTGCTGAAAGGCACTTTCAAACAATCAGAATTTGCAGCAGACCTTTCACGAGTGCATACCGGTGATGCCGGTGAAGAATACCAAAACCCGGTTATGTTCTTTCAAAGAACCTTTATCACAGAAGGGATGAGGTTGCTTTTAGATTCAGTTATCCAGCGTCTTAGCGGCAAAGATGGTGACCCGGTCATACAATTACAAACAGCTTTTGGTGGTGGGAAAACGCATACCATGCTGGCTGTTTACCATCTTGCCAAGGGCGAAACACCCTTATCTGAATTGCAAGGCATTCCACCTATTATTGATAAAGCCGGTATCACTTCATTACCTAAATCGAAAGTAGTAGTAATTGATGGAAATAATCTCAAACCTGGAAGTACTTGGGTTAGAGATGGAATTACAATTAATACTCTTTGGGGCGAACTTGCCTGGCAATTGGGTGGAGCAAATGGCTATGAACTGGTCAAACAATCTGACTTGAGCGGAACTTCTCCCGGCAAGGAAGATTTGATCACACTTCTCAAGCAATATGCACCCTGTGTGATCCTGGTCGATGAATTGGTGGCATATATACGTCAATTTGAACCCGGCAAGACCTATACAGGTGGCAGCTATGACTCTAACATCTCTTTTATCCAAGCTCTGACCGAAGCTTTAAAAACAGTACCAAATGCTCTAATGCTGGTTTCCTTGCCAGATTCCAATCGGGAAGCCGGAAGCCAGAATGGAGTCAATGTACTCAGAACTCTGGAGCATTTCTTTGGACGCATCCAAGCACTGTGGAGACCGGTAGCTACTGAGGAAGCTTTTGAGATAGTCCGTCGCAGGTTATTTTCCAATATCACTGACCAAGCTTCAGTGGAAGAAACCTGTCGAACCTTTGCAGACTATTATATCGCCAATAAGAACGACTTTCCCAATGAAACGCAGGAAGCCCACTATTATGAACGATTGAAACAGGCATATCCTATCCATCCGGAGATCTTTGACCGTCTCTATGAAGACTGGTCATCTTTGGATAACTTCCAGAGGACACGCGGAGTATTGAAACTGATGGCAAAGGTCATTCACAAACTCTGGATAGACGATCATAAAGACCCGCTGATCATGCCCGGTAATCTGCCGCTGTATGATGCTGATGTACGAAATGAAACTATTTATTACCTACCCCAAGGTTGGGATCCTGTATTGGAAAGGGACATTGATGGTTCTCGATCTGAAACTGCCCATATTGAGAGGAACGAAGCCAGGTTTGGTCAGTTACAGGCTTGCAAGAAGCTGGCACGAACCATCTTCTTTGGAAGTGCTCCCCACGCTGTGGCTTTGCATTCCGCCCGATCTTCACGTGGAATCGAATACAATAGAATCCTGCTTGGTAGCGTCCAACCAAATCAGGTGATTGGAATCTTCAAAGATGCCATGAATAGACTGGTGGATAAGCTGCATTACCTGAGCAATGCTGATAACAAACTGTTTTGGTTTGATACGCGTCCTAACCTCAGGCGGGAGATGGAAGACCGCAAACGCCGCTTTAATGATAAAGACGATGTCGTGCCGGTAATCAAAATAGAACTTCAGCGGTTGCTGCCCAATGGCTGTTTCGACGGAATCCATATTTTCACACGTTCTGATGATATTCCGGATGATTACTCGCTTCGGCTGGTTATCTTGCCACCTGATGCCTATTATCTACGTTCTGGAGGCAGCCTTGCCATTGACGGCGCGCCGAATAGTGATGGAGCTAAAAAAATACTCACAAACCGGGGAGAACAACCGAGACTGAAACAGAACCGACTTATCTTTCTTGCTGCCGATGGGGACGTTGTAGGCAGGTTGAAAGACCAGGTGCTTACATTGTTGGCTTGGGATTCCATTCTCAAAGATATTCAAACCGTGAAACTCAATCTCGATCAATACCAAAGCAGACAAGCAAAGACCGGATTTGAAGATGCTAAGAAGTCATTGGATCGAATTGTAAAAGAAACCTATAAATGGATATTAGTGCCAGAGCAGGTTAAAGTGCCGGGAGATAAGTTTGAGCCTTTTACGATCAATCCGAGTGTGCCAAATATTGTGGAAGAGATTGAACGGATTCTCAAAGAAAGCGAGCATCTGATTACTGGGTGGGCGCCGATTCATTTGCATAACCTGCTCAAGAGATGGTTCTGGAAGGACGATGTCAAAGAAGTGAGAGCTAAGGATATATGGCATAGCACCTGTTGTTATCTGTATCTGCCAAGGCTCAAGAATGAAAACACATTCTCGAATGCTATCAATGCCGGAGCTGAGAACAGAGACTTCTTTGGTTTGGCTTATGGAAAGGAAACAGATAAGTATATTGGGTTCTCTTATGGAACGCTCGTGTCTCCTGTGTTTGATAGTTCGCTGCTGCTAATCGACCCTCTGTGGGCAGCGGAGTATCAGGCTAATAAGGTTGTGATGGTTGGTCCTCCAAATCAACCATTAGTTGGCACTGAAACAGGTGGAAGAGGTATTGGTGGTGCGACAGGTAGTGGCACTACTCCTCCCGGAGGCGTTGGCGGTGGTGGAGCAACACCCATTCCTACAGTTATACGAAAACACTTTTATGGGAGAGTGGATTTGAAACCAACCCGTGCAAAAGCGGACTTTGCTACGATTGTGGAAGAGATTGTCCTGCATCTGATTAATAGCCCAACGGTTATTGCCGGCATCAAAATCGAAATCGAAGCAGACTGCCTTGAAGGGTTTGACGAAGCCACCCAGCGCACGATCAAAGAGAACTGCAATACACTCAAGTTTGATTTGAGTGAGTTTGAGTAAAATTTATTTTACCAGTTCAAATCATATAAGATATGAAATTAGCATCTAAATGCGAGGGATGAATGAATTTTAACGAAATTTGGACAGGTGCGAGATGGTGGAAATTTGACATCCAAACGCATACTCCTGCTTCTGATGATTATCCGATTAAAACTGATTCACCAGAAGAATGGCTAATAGCTTATATGAAAGCTGGAATAGACTGTGTTGCAATTACAGACCATAATTCAGGAGATTGGGTTGATAAGCTAAAACAAACCTATTTGCATATGCAACAATCTAATCCATCCGGGTTTGGATATTTCGGAGTAACTGAGCCATGTGTTTCGCCTAATGAGAGCCATGCTCTCGGAAAATAGAGCCACTCAATTCGCTGATCAGAGCCAGTATGGCTTATACTATTAGATAGCAATCAGTTGTGCCATATTGTAGATGG